>JBCCTM010000234.1:0-5382 GCA_039198535.1 Pseudomonadota bacterium | reverse complement strand
GCGGCGCTGTTCATCGCCGGGCGGTTGCGCGTCGCCAAGGGCGCGGCGGCGCTGCTCGTGGCGGTGGCGGCCGGTTGGCTCGGCCTGCACAGCGGCTCGGCGCTCGCCCAGGCGGGCGGTGAGCGAGCGGAGCGAGACGCGCCGCTGGTGGACCCGGCCGCGCGTCGCGCCGGGCTCGAGACCGTGTTCGCCTATGTGAAAACCGGCGATTCGCGGGTGGACCAGGTCAGCGAGGCCGGCCTTCGCGGGCTCCAACAGATCCTCGCCAATCGCACCGCCATTGAGCCTGGCGCCCCGGCGGGAGTGGACCCAGCGAGGGATGAGATCGCCGTCTATGCGGTGCTCTACTGGCCGATCACGCCGGACCAGGACGATCTGACCGACGCCGCCGTGCGCCGGCTCAACGCCTTCATGCGGACGGGCGGCCTGCTGGTGGTCGACAGCCGCGACGCGCATCAGACCTTCGGCGACGGCGACGGGCCCAATGCGCGCCATGTGCGCCGCCTCCTGGAGCCGCTCGACCTGCCGCCCCTGGCCGCCATCGATCGCGATCATGTGCTGACGCGGACCTTCTACATCCTGGAGGACGCCCCAGGGCGCTGGCCGGGCGAGCCGATCTTCGCGGCCGTGGGCTCCGGCGGGGGGGCGGCCGCCGCGGGCGAGCGGGACCGGGCGGCGGGAGACGTGAATGACGGCGTCTCTCCGATTATTGTGGGCTCGGTCGATTGGATCGGCGCCTGGGCGGTCGACGCGCGAGGCCGCCCCCTGTTTCCGCCCGGACGCGGCGGAGATCGCCGTCGAGAGATGGCGCTCCGCTTCGGCGTCAATCTGGCGATGTACGCCTACACGGGCAATTACAAGTCAGATCAGGTGCATATCGATGCGCTTCTCGACCGCTTAGACACCTGACGGGCGCAATTTCCGTCGAGGCTTGGAGCCACGATTGAGAAACAACGCGCGCGCCCCGCGGCGCGCCGCCCGAGAGGAGAACAGGCCATGGAAGGCGCGCTCACCGCCGTCTCCGACATCGCGCTTAGGCCGTTAATCCCGACGGCGGCGATCATCGCTCTGGCTGTCGTGGCGCTGGGCGCGGTGCTCGCGGGCTTTGCGCGCGGGTTAAAAGGCGCGTTCCTGCGGCTCCTCAGCCTGGCGGCGCTGCTCCTCGCGCTTCTGAACCCCGCGCTCGTCTCCGAAGAACGGGAGGCGCTGTCCGATATCGTGGCGGTGGTGGTCGATGAGAGCGCGAGCCAAACGCTGGAGGACCGGGCGGAGCAAGCCGCCGCGGCGGCCGCCGCGGTCGAAGCGCCGATTGAAGCGCTCGGAGCGGCCGGGGGCGGGCGGCGCCCGATCGAGGTGCGTCGGATCTCGGCGGCGGCCTCGGATGAGGCCGCGGGCACGCGGTTGATGACCGCGCTGACCGAAGGCTTGGCCGACGCCCCCCCGGGCCGCCTTTCCGGCGCGATCCTGATCACGGACGGCGCCGTGGCCGACGGCGATCTTCGGCCGACGGCGGTGTTCCCCCAGGGCGATGGATCATTGGCCGGCGATGCGCAAAGCAGCGCCGTCGCGCCGGCGCCCGTGCATGTGCTGCTGACCGGGCGCCCGGATGAAATCGACCGACGCTTGGTGGTGGAGAAGGCCCCCGCCTTTGGCTTAGTCGGCGAAAAAGCGGTGTTCAGCTTCCGCGTGGAGCAGAGCGGCGGCGATCTGGAGAGCTCGGCCAGCCGCTTGGCCCGGGTCCGCGCCTTTGTGGACGGAGAACCCTCGGCTGGCGGCTTCGCGCGGATCGGTCAAACCACTGATCTGTCAATCCCGCTGAAGCATGCGGGCGTGACTGTGGTGGAGCTGAGGCTCGAAGCGATCCCGGGCGAGTTGACCGAGCGCAACAACGCCGTCGCCTTCTCAGTGAACGCCGTGCGGGACCGATTGCGCGTGCTGCTCGTCTCTGGCGAGCCCCATGCGGGCGAACGGACCTGGCGCAACCTGCTGAAGTCCGACCCCGCGGTGGACATGGCGCATTTCACAATCCTGCGCCCGCCCTCCAAATCCGCGGCCGCCTCGCCCCAGGAATTGGCGCTGATCCCCTTTCCGACGCGGGAGTTGTTCCAGGAGAAGCTCGACCAGTTCGATCTGATCATCCTGGATCGCTACCGCCGCTGGGGCATCCTCTACACGAGCTACATCGCCAACATCGCCAATTATGTGCGGGAAGGCGGGGCGATCCTGATCTCGACGGGGCCGGCCTTCGCGGGGTTTGAGAGCATGTATCGCACGCCGCTCGGCCGCATCATGCCGGCGGAACCCACGGCGCGGATCCTCGAAGAGCCGTTCCGCCCTGAGGTGACGGCGCTGGGCGCGCGCCATCCGGTGACCCGAGGCCTCGACGGAGCCGGGGGCGGCGGCGCGGACCCGAGCTGGGGCCGCTGGTTCCGCCAGATTGAAGTCGCCGCGCTGGACGGCGACGTGGTGATGCAAGGCGTCGACGAAAAACCGCTGCTGATCCTCGACCGCGTGGGTCAGGGCCGCGTCGGCCTGCTCGCCTCAGACCAAGTGTGGCTGTGGGCGCGGGGATATGATGGCGGCGGGCCGCAGGCGGAGTTGCTGCGCCGCCTGGCCCATTGGCTGATGAAAGAGCCGGAGTTGGAGGAAGAGGCGCTGACCGCGGCGCCGGTGGCCGGCGGATTTGTCGTGGAGCGCCGCTCCCTCGCCCCGGGCGAGAAAGCGGTGCGCTCCGTAGGGCCCGATGGGGCCGTGAGCGAGATCGAGCTGACGCCGGCGGGCGACGGTCTATGGCGCGCCCTGGTGGAGACGGATGCGCTGGGTGTGCACCGCTTAACGGATGCGGAGGCGAGCCAGATCGCCCTGGAGGGTGAGAAACGCCGGCCCCTCAGCGCCATCGCCGCCGTCGGCCCGCCGGCCCCGGCGGAGTTCGCCAATCCCGTCTCGACGGACGCGCTCCTGGCGCCGGCCGCCGCGGCGAGCGGAGGCGCGGTGCTGCGCCTCAGCGCCGGCGGCGCGCCGGAGATCCGCCGCGTGCGGGAGGGGCGCTCGACGGCGGGGGCCGGATGGATCGGCCTCACGCGCCGGGACGCCTATGCGGTGCGCGGCGTCTCCATGGCGGCCCTGGCCCCCGGCTGGGCCTACTTCGCCCTCGCCGGCCTATTCGCGCTGGCGGCCTGGCGCGTCGAAGGCCGCTGATCGGGACCGCCGCTTCCTGATCGCCCGCTCGGAGGGGTGGCGCGGAACATGCGACGCGTGTTCCCATCAACACCTGGCCAAAGCGTGGAGAGCGCCCATGACCACCGCCGCGATCATCGACCTCTTCATCTCACCCGCCTTGGGCGGCCTGGGGGCTTTTCTCGGGGTCAGCTGGCTGGCGCGGTCGAGCCCTGAAAAATATCAAGCTTTCAGCAGCTTGAGCGCCCGACTCTCCATTGGCGTCGCCGTCGCCCTCGGGCTCTTCGCCTCGAAGTTTGTCCTTTAAGACCAGCCGTTCGCCGTGGTTATAGTCGTGTTCCGCCGCGCCTTTGGGGACGACGCGCGGGGCGAACACGCTTGGGGAACGGGGGCCGGGGTGGCGAACGATCAGATTGACGATGACGCGGCGTCCAAGACTTCAGGTCGAGACGCTGCCGGGCCGGAAGGCTCCAGCTCAGGAACGTCCGCCGCCGCCCCGTCCAAGCAAGAAGGCGCGGAGCCGGTGAAACTCGCCGAGCAGCGTCTCCGCCCAAAACAGAGCTCCGCGCGCACTAAGCCGCGACGGCCCAGTTCCACCGCGCCGCCGGCCGAGGCCACGGCGCGCGCCGCCGCGGACAAAGCGCATTTGCTGGATCTCGTCCGGGAAAAGAAGCGCCGCGAGCACGCGCGGGACCTCGGGGCCGAGGCCAAAGCGCCCGGCGCGCCCCTGACCGAGGCGGCGCCCTCGGAGCCGAAACGCTGGCTCGAGAGGCCGCTGCCCGAGACCTTCCCCGAGGGGCGCTCGGCGGAGGGGCTTTCCATCGGCGTGGTGGGCGGCGGCATCGGCGGCTTGGCCGCGGCCCTGTTCCTGGCCCGGCGCGGCGCCGCGGTGACGGTGATGGAGCGCTCCAAGAAACCGGAACCGGCCGGCGCCGGTTTCCTGCTGCAGCCCACGGGTTTGGCGGTTCTCTCCGCGCTCGGGCTCTACGATGAGGTGCGCCGCCATGGGGCGCGGATCGATCGGCTGGTCGGCAAGGATTGGCGCGGCCGGGAGGTGATGGACCTCGCATATGCGCGCTTTGACCCGCGTCTCCACGCGCTGGGCGTCCATCGCGGCGTAGTGTTCGAGGCGCTGCGGCGCGCGGCGGAGGCGGCGGGTGTTGAGTTTCTCTACAACACCGAAGCCCTCGGTGGAGCCTTACGGGATAAGGCGGCCGTCCTGGCGACCGATCGCGGGCTGTCGGCGCAGTATGATTACGTGATCGTCGCCGATGGCGCGCGCTCTCGCCTCCGCTCGGCTTTGGGGCTCGCCAAGCGCGAGCGGCCCTATCGCTGGGCTTGCGTCTGGCGTGTCGCGCCGGATCCGGGCGACTTGCTGTCAGGCGCGGTCGGGCGCGTGCTGGACCAGCGCTATGACGGCGCGCGGCGCATGGCCGGCATTCTGCCCGTCGGCCAGGCGCCCGATGACGACCGGCCCCACGCCGCGCTGTTTTGGTCTCTCCCCGCCGAGGCTCACGCCGCGTTCAAAGAAGGTGGGCGCGACGCTTGGCTGCGGGAATTGCAGAGCTTTTGGCCGCGCTTTGCGGAGTTTGTGGCCGAAGCCCCGTGGGAGGAGCCGGTGCTGGCGCTCTATCAGGACGCCGTGGCGACCCGGCCCTACACCGGCCGCGTGATCCTCATCGGCGACGCCGCCCACGCCATGAGCCCCCAACTCGGCCAAGGGGCCAATCTGGCGTTGCTCGACGCCCATGCGCTCGACTGCGCCTTCGCCACCGTGACGCGGGACGCCGTGCCGGCGGCTTACGCCTCCGCCAGACGGGCGCAAACCGCCTGGTATCAGCGCGCCAGCCGCTGGCTGACGCCGGTTTTCCAGTCGGAGAGCACCTTCTGGGGCGCGGCGCGGGACCGCTTGTTTAAGCCGATGTCGCAGACGCCCTTCTTCCGCGACGAGATGCTCGCGGGCCAAGCGGGGCTGAAGACGGGAATTTTTGGTCGCGACCGCCGCGACTGGACGCCCGGGCGGCCGCCGCCCCCCTGACGCGCAGATGGGCTGGGGCGACCGCGCCCCCGTTGGCGCGGCTCGCCGCTCCGGCTAAGGAAGCCGCATGAGCGACGCGCCCGACTTCTCCGACAGCCCCGATCTCGAGCGAGACGGATTCTTCGCCTACACGGACGGCGCATGCCGCGGCAATCCCGGCCCCGGCG
>JBCCTM010000233.1:0-5417 GCA_039198535.1 Pseudomonadota bacterium | reverse complement strand
GTCTGGCCGCCGACCCCTGGCCGCGCCTGGCCGATCTCGCCACCCGCCGTTACACTACCTTGAAAAGAGCGCGCAGACGCGCGGAGCGCCGCCGCCGGGAGGGATGGGCCATGCTGTTTGAGATACCTGACGAGATCGAGGCTTATCTTGGCGTTCTCGACGCCTTCATCCGCGATGAGATCAAACCTCTCGAGGCGCAGAACGACAACATTCGCTTCTTCGACCATCGCCGCGAGCATGCGCGCACGGATTGGGACGCCGGGGGCCTGCCGCGGTAGGAATGGGAGGCCTTGTTGCGCGAGGCCGTGCGCCGCGCGGACGCCGCCGGCCATTACCGCTACGCCCTGCCGAAAGCCTGGGGTGGGCAGGACGGCTCGCATCTCGCCATGGCGCGCATCCGGGAACATCTCGCCGCCCAGGGTCTCGGCCTGCACAATGACCTGCAGAACGAGCACTCCATCGTCGGCAATCTGGTGCAGCCGTTGATGGTGCGGGATTTCGGCGCCCCGGAGCAGAAAGAGCGCTTCATCGAACCCATGCTGCGGGGGGAGGCGCTCTGGTCCTTTGGGCTCACGGAGGAGGCCCATGGCTCCGACGCCACCCATCTCGAGACCACCGCCACGGCCGAGCGCCGCAATGGCGCGCCGGGATGGCGCATCGACGGGGAGAAGATGTGGACCACCGGGCTCCATGTGGCGAGCCATGTGATGGTGTTTGCGCGGCATGGGGGCGGCCCGGGCGACCCGCGCGGCATCGGCTGCTTCATCGTGCCGACGGATGCGGAAGGCTTTGAGATCGGCGAGTATCTCTGGACCTTCAACATGCCGACCGACCATCCGAAATGCCGCCTCAACGGCGTTTGGATCCCCGAGGCGGACGTGCTCGGAGACCTGGAGAACGGCCTCGCCTGCGCGCTGCACTTCGTGCATGAGAACCGCATCCGGCAAGCCGCCTCCTCGCTTGGCGCGGCCGATTACTGCGTGCGCCAAGCGGTGGCCTACGCCGGCGAGCGCAAACCGTTCGGCAAGCCCTTGTCGGTCAATCAGGCCATCCAATTTCCGCTGGTTGAGCTCGCCACCGAGGTCGAGATGCTGCGCCTGCTGATCTACAAGACCGCCGCGCAAATGGATGAGATGCCGAAGCCCGAGATCGCCAAGCGCCTCTCTGACAAAGTAGCGATGTGCAACTACCGCGCGAACCGCCTGGTGTGCGAAGCGGCGGATCGCGCCATGCAGGTGTTCGGCGGGCTCGGCTATTCGCGCCACCAACCCTTCGAGCACATCTACCGACACCACCGCCGCTACCGCATCACCGAGGGTTCTGAGGAGATCCAAATGCGCAACGTCGCTGGGCGCCTGTTCGGCTTTAAGAAGCGCTGACAGGCGGCGGTTGGCGGCGGTTGGCGCCGGTTGGCGGCGATGGCTCGGATCGGGGAGGCCTGGTGATGTCGGATTACACGCAGCTGCTCTATGACGCGCCCGCGCCCCATGTGGCGCGGATCACGCTGAACCGGCCGGCGCGCATGAACGCGCAAGGGCCGGTGATGACCTATGAGCTGGACGCCGCGTTCAAACGGGCCTGCCATGACGAGGCGGTGCATGTGATCATCCTCGCCGCCGCGGGAAAGCATTTCTGCGCCGGGCATGATCTGAGCGCGGACGAGGCGGGCTCAGGGGCGCGGGTCGCGGAGCCCGTCGGCCTCTGGGGCGATGCGGCGGCGCCGGGGTGGGAGGGCGCCTACACGCGGGAGCGGGAGCTCTATCTCGACATCACCGAGCGCTGGCGGAGCGCGCCTAAGCCCACCATCGCCGCGGTGCAGGGCGCGGTGGTGGCCGGCGGGTTGATGCTCGCTTGGGCCTGCGACCTGATCGTCTGCGCCGAGGACGCCCGCTTCCGGGACAACACCGCCGCCGAGCTCGGGATCCCCGGCGTCGAGCTGTTCCAGCATCCCTTCGAGCTGGGCGCGCGGCGGGCCAAGGAGTGGCTGCTGACCGGCGACTGGCTGTCGGCCGCGGACGCCAAGGCCATCGGCATGGTGAACCATGTGGTCCCAAAGGAGGATCTAGCGGCGGCGGCGCTGCGCTTGGCGGAGAAGATCGCCGCCAATGACCGCTTCGCCATGAAGCTCGCCAAGCAAGCCATCAACCAAGCGCAGGATCTGATGGGCCGCCGCCCGGCGCTGGAGGCGGCGTTCTCGCTGCACCAGGTGGCGCATCTGCACAGCATGCTCGTGAACGGCGCGCCCATCGACACGAGCCGCCTCCCCGCCTCCCTCCGCGCCCAGGTGGAGGCGGCGTTGGCGGAGCAGAGCGCCGCGCGCGACACGCCCAAGAGCGGGTAAGCACGGGTTGGACAAGGCACCCGTCGCTAGCTCGACGCCTCTCTCGCGCCGCCCGAGACGGCGGAACGGATCGGAGACCGGGCCAACATCGCCGCGTTGACGGCGGTCTCCGGGATCTCGCCGCGGAGCGCCGTGGCGATGCTCTCGGCGGCGGACCATTCGATGGCGCGGCGCACATCGCCCACGGCGGAGCCGATATGCGGCGTCAATACCGTCTTCGGCGAGTTCCGAAGGTTTTCGTTGATCTCTCTTGGACGATCGGGCTGAGCCCAATCCTCCATGGCGAACACATCCGCAGCGTAGCCGGCCAACGCGCCGCGGGCCAAGGCGTCGGCCACCGCTGGCTCGTCGACCAGGGATCCGCGCGCCGGATTGATTAAAAACGCGCCCGGCTTCATGTCAGACAGGAACGCTCGATCGACAAGACCATGGGTTCGCTCGGTGAGCGGCAAGGCGAGCACCAGGAAGTCCGCCCCGCGCCGCAGATCAACCAAATCGCAGCGTGACGCGCCCAGCGCCGCCTCTTGTTCGCCCGGCAGCGCGATCTCGTCGGCGTAAAGGCGCTCGCACCGAAATCCGCCGAGCGCGTTCAGCACCGCCTGGCCCACCCGGCCCGCTCCGAGCACGCCCACCGTCGAGCCATTGAGGGAGCGGCCGTAGAAACGAGGGCGCCAGCCTGTGAAGTCTCCGCCGCGCAGATGAGCCTCGGCGGCGCGCATGTTTCGACAGAGGGCGATCATCAGCCCGATGGTCAATTCAGCGGTTGGCTCTGTCAGCAGATCGGGGACGATCGTGACGGCGACGCCCTGCCGGGAGCACGCCGGCACGTCAATATTGTCATATCCCTTCAGCGCGCCGGCGACGACTTTCAACCGGGTGCAATTGGACAGGAACGCGCCGTCTATGCGTTCCGTCATGAACGCCATCAAGGCATCGGCGTCGGCGCAGGCGGCGCGCAATTCCACGGGCTCAAGGGGTCGGCCGCGCTCGTTGAGAACCACATCTCCCTGACTTTCAAGAAAGGCTCGAACCTCAGGGTCGATGGGTTGAGAGACAACAATTTTGTGACGCATGCGGCCGACCCCGAACAGAAAAGACTTCTATAAATTCTGATTCGAATTGTTCGGCAATGTAATATTTCTGACTTTTTTTTGAAATTTTACTGTCACTTGTATCCCCGTTTATCCTTCCATACCCAAGCCCGCGGATAGAGAGCGGGGAAGAGATGGCGTTCGATCAGCGGGCGGACCGGTTGCAAGCCGGCGAGGTTGTGGGGGTGCAGCGCGTCAGCGTGACCTACGCAAATGGCGTCTCAGCGCTGCGAGACGTCTCCCTGACCATTCGCGATCGGGAAGTGACCGTGTTGCTCGGGCGGTCGGGCGCGGGCAAGTCGACGCTGTTGCGCGCGCTCAACCTGCTGACCGCGCCGACATCGGGCGTCGTCACATCGGCCCAACTCGGGCCGTTGCATCGCGCCGGGACCATCCGCTCGCACCGGCGCGACACCGCGATCGTCTTTCAGCAGCATCAACTCATCGGCCGGCTCACGGCGCTGCAGAATGTGCTGATGGCCCGATTGGGGCGGCATTCCTTTTGGCGAACGCTGCTGCCGTTCTCCGACGCCGAACGCCGCTTGGCGCTCGCCTGTTTGGACAGGGTCGGCTTGTTTGAGAAAGCCGCGGATCGCTGCGACAGCCTGTCCGGCGGACAGCAGCAAAGGGTCGGTATCGCCCGGGCCCTCGCCCAAGAGCCAAAGCTGATCCTGGCCGATGAGCCTGTGGCGTCTTTGGACCCCTCCACCTCCCACACCGTGCTGAAACGGTTTCAGAGCATCTGCGCCGAGGATGGGATCCCGGTGGTCATCAGCCTGCACCAATTGGAATTCGCGCGGACGTTCGCCGATCGCATCGTCGGTTTGGCGGCGGGGCGGATCGTTTTTGACGACGCGCCGGACAAACTCGACGCCGCCGCGCTGTCGGCGATCTACGAGACCTGAGCCGCAGGCCGCGGCTGGGAAGGCGGGCCCTGCGACGCGGGGACCTTGGGAAAGAGGATGGACAGATGACGAATACGCACAGACGTTTTTGGCTTAAGGGGGCGGCCGCGCTTTCTGCGCTGGTTCTCTCAGCGCAAACGACCATCGCGGCGGAGCACAATCCCGACGAGTTGAAAGTCGCCCTATTGCCTGATGAGAACGCCGCGACGGTGATCCAGGATAATGAAGCGCTCGCCGCGCATTTGGAGCAGGCGCTCGGCAAAAAGATCCGTCTGATCGTGACCACCGACTACTCCTCGATGATCGAGGCCGCCCGGTTCGGCCGCATCGACGTCGCGTATTTCGGCCCGGCGTCCTACACCATCGCCAAGGATCGGATGGCCGGCGGCGAGATCGACATCGTCCCGTTCGCAGCGCGCCTGAAAGGCGGATCGACCACCTACCAGTCCGTGTTGATCGCAAATGTGGACAGCGGCATCGCCTCCATCGACGCGATCAAAGGGTCCGGCGTCGACATGGCGTTCGGCGATCAAGCCTCGACCTCAAGCCATTTCGCGCCGAAATACACGCTCTTGAAGCAGGGCGTTTCCCAAGACGAAGACTACAAGCAGAACTTTCTCGGCGCCCATGACGCCGTGGCGGTGAGCGTTCAGCGCGGCAACGCCCAGGTGGGCGGTCTCAGCCGTCCGATTTTTGAGCGACTGGTGTCGAACGGAAAGATTGACCCGGCGAAGGTGCGCGTCATCGGCTACTCCGCCGACATCCCGCAGTACCCTTGGGTCATGCGGACCGATCTCGCCCCTGAGCTGCAGGAGGGGATCAAGTCGGCCTTCCTCAGCCTTGAGAAGGGCACGCCCGAGGGCGACGCGGTGCTCGGCCCGTTCAAGGCGGACGGCTTCGCGGAAATCACCGATGCCGATTACGACATCATCCGCGACATCCGGAAGAACGTTCAGAACTGATCAAGGCGGCGTTTTGGGGCCGGCCCCCCAAAACCCCGTGTAGGGGTCGGTTGGAAGAGGGGGGAGAACCCCATTGGGCGGCCCAGGTGCCCCGGGGAAATAGGCAAAAACAAAAGCC
>JBCCTM010000232.1:0-5472 GCA_039198535.1 Pseudomonadota bacterium | reverse complement strand
CGCACTGACCCCGCCGCAAGTGTCCGCGACGCTCGCGCCCATCTTTGAGAGCATCATTGTCGGCAAGACCGGCCTGCTGGCGATCATCTCCGCTGCGGTTGGCCTGTGGGCAGGCTCCAACGCGTTCGAAGCGGCGCGGATCGGCTTCAACCTGGCCTATGACGTGCGCGAAGACCGGCATTTCGTCCGCCGCCGCTTAGAGAGCCTGGCGCTCGCGGCGGCGGCGGCCTGCGTGTTCGTCTCTCTAGCCGTGCTGATCGTGCTCTGGCCCATGATCGCGCGCCTGGTGGCGGGCGATGGCGAGGTGTCCTTTGGCTTCCAAGCCTTTTTCATCCTTCGCTACGCCATCGGCTTGCCGCTGTTCATCGCGCTATTGGTGATGCTGCATCTGAGCCTGCCCAAGGGCCGGCGCGACGGCGTGGCGCTGCGGGTGCTGACCGAGCATGGCGAGACCTGGCGGATCTCCGTGATCCCCGGCGTGGTCGCGAGCGCCGCGCTCTGGTTCCTCGGCGCGACGGCCTTCTCCCTCTATCTGCGCTACGCGCCCTCCTTCGCCGGCAATTACGGAGCCATGGCCGGCGTCGTGATCACGCTCTTGTTTTTCTACATGAGCGCGATCATGATTTTCTTCGGCGCGCAAATTAACATCGCCGCCGAAGAAATGAGACGGCGGCAGAAGATGCACCGGGGGGAGTTGATCTCCAGCGCCTCGAGCACCGGGGGTGTGGCGACGGCGCCGCCGCGGACGCCGCTGGAGCGGGAAATCGCGGTGGAGCGCGCCGGTGGCGACGAGGAGTTGGCCGCGTTGCGCGAAGCGCTGCTGCTCCAAGGATGAGCCCCGCGACATCTCTGGCGGCGCCGCGCGCCGGCCGGCGCGAACGAGTGCTTTGGGGGGATAAATGAGACAACTCCGATGGACCTTCGGCGTCATCCGCGAGGCGCTGCGCCGCTTCGATGACGACGACCACATGGTCTATGCGGGCCACATGGCGTTCACGCTGCTGCTGAGCTTCGGGCCCTTCGTGGTGTGCGCCATTCTGCTGGCGGGCTATCTGGACGCCTCTGCAGAGGCGCGGCTGTTGGGCATGGTGGTCTCCCTCCAACAGAGCGCGCTGATCCCTGCGCCCATGGCGGAACTGCTAACCGGCGTGATTGAGGGCGTCGCGCCCAAGGCGCGTGCCGTGACCGCGGATCAGGAGCAATGGTGGCTCCTCTGGGTCACCGCCGCCGTCGGGCTTTACGCGGGATCGTCGGCCTTTGAAGCCGCGCGGAACGGCTTCAACGAGGCTTATGACGTGCGCGACAAGCGGCATGTGATCTATCGCCGGATCCAAAGCCATCTGCTGGCGCTTTTCATCGCGACGCTGTTCGCGCTGATCTCGTTCACCTTCGTCGCGCTCTCGATTGCCCTGCAATGGGTGAACGTGGCCCCCATGGAGAGCTTAGGCATGGAGGGGCTGGGCGACGCGACGGCGGGCGGGGTCAGCCCGTGGCTGGCGGCGGCCGTGGTGGCGGTGGTGGCGACGCTGTTCGCGGGCCTCTTGCTCGGCATCCACCTGACCCTGCCGCGGGGCTATGTGCGGGGCTGGTCGCTCTATGTGTGGGCCTGCGACGAGATCGAGGACAAACGCGCCGTCCGCGTGCCGTTACTGCCCGGGGTGCTGGTGAGCGCGGCGGCCTGGCTGCTGTTCGCGGTCGGGTATTCCTTCGTGATCGGCAGCCTCGTCGATTTTGGCACAAACCACGGCGCGCTGGCCGGCGTGGTGGCGACCTTGCTGTTCTTCCACATCAGCTCGTCGATGATTTTCTTCGGCGCGCAGATCAATATCGCCATCGCCACCGTCGGCGCCGATGGCCAGCCCTGTTGGCCCCATCCGGCGATCGAGCGCGCCCCGGATTTCGACGAGACCACTGAGGTCGCATACCAGATCCTAACCCAACCGAAACCAACTGGGGTTCTAAACAGGACGTGGCACTCTATCTGGGGCGGAGCGGCGCGCATCAATGACGCGCCTGAGGAGGTCGCCGAACGGTTCCGGGCCGATGACGAAGCCCGAAAGCGGGCGCGGAAAGAGGCTCGGGAGGCGGCCCGGCGGAGCAAAAAATCCGGGCGCGGCGGCGATGATGGCGCGGCGCCTGGTCATCCGGTGGCGGGGGCGGGACCCGCGGAGTAGCCATCCTCAGAGGGCGTGTGTGGCGCGCGCCGGATCGACAGGCCCGGGCGGGACGTCGTTCGAGGGAAGTGGCGCGAGCGGATTGGGAGCGAACTGAAATGGCGCTGGCGGGCGCGCGCAAACGAACTCGGATCCGGTTGATCGCCGTTGGCGCCGCAGCCCTCACGGCGGCGACGGTGCTGGTTGGCGTGGCCTTCAACGACGCCATCGTCTTCTTCCACCCGCCAACTGAGCTGCTGCAGAAAGCCGCTTCTGGCGAGATCGCGCCGGATCGCCGAGTGCGCCTGGGCGGCCTTGTCGCCGCGGGCTCGGTGGACAACGCGCCAGACGGGTCCGTGCTGTTCACGGTCACCGACACCGAGGCCGACATCCCCGTGCGCTTCGACGGCGTGCTGCCCAGCCTCTTTCGGGAAGGGCAAGGCGTGGTCGCAGAGGGCTACTTCCGCAACGGCAGGTTCGAAGCCGCCGACGTGTTGGCCCGCCATGACGAAAATTACGTGCCGAAAGAAGTCGCCGAAGCCTTGCGGCGCTCCGGCCAATGGAAGCCCGAAACAGGGGCGCCGCCCCGCGTGGAGTAAGCGCGATAGCGGTCTTGATGGCGTTTCGCCCCGCGGCTGGTTAGGTTTCGCCACGAGAAATGGGGAGAGACCATGCCCGATCCGCAGATCGCCATCGTCACCGGAGCCAACACCGGCCTCGGCTTTGAGACCAGCCTGGGCCTCGCCAAAGCGGGACGCCATGTGATCCTCGCCTGCCGAGACACCGCGAAGGCTGAGGCGGCTGCGGAGAAGATCCGCGAAGAGGCGCCGCAGGCGAGCCTTGAAACCATGGCGCTTGATTTGATCGACCGGCCGAGCGTCAAAGCCTTCGCGAAGGACTTCGCATCCCGCCATCCGCGGCTTGACCTGCTCGTGAACAACGCCGGCGTGATGGGCCCGGAGAAAACCATCACTGACAACGGGCTAGAGCTGCAGTTCGACGCGAACCATGTGGGCCATTTTCTGCTGACCTCGCATCTGATGTCGTCCCTCGCCGAAGCGCCGGCCGCCCGCGTCGTCACCGTCTCGAGCTTGGCCGGCAAGCACCCGGAAGCGGAGATCCGCTTCGACAATCTCAACTGGGCGGGATGCTATGAGGAAGGGCCGATCCGCCTGATGGGGCTCACGGGCATGGGCGCCTATTGCCAAAGTAAGCTCGCCAATCTGCTGTTCACCGTCGAGCTGACCGAAAAGCTCAACGCCGCGGGCAAAGAGAACATCATCTCGGTCGCCGCGCATCCGGGCGGCTCCAACACCGACCTGTCCCGCCACATGGCGCCGCTCGTCCGGCTGCTTGTACCGGTGTTGGCGAAAATGATGGGCTTGTCCTCCCCGGCGGAAGGCGCGCAATCCCAGCTCCACGCCGCCCTCGACCCGGCGGTGAAAGCCAACGACTTCTTCGGCCCCACCGGCAAAGGCGAATACGCCGGCCCGCCGGGCGCGTCGAGATTGCCGTCAAAGGCGCGGGACGCGGAGCTCCGCGAACGCCTTTGGACCAAAACCGAAGAATTGCTCGGCGAGCCGTTTCAACTCGCGTGATCCCAGGCCGCCCGTCCGGGTCGCAACGCCCAAAATCACCCGAAACAGGAGGATGCTTTGCCCGTCACCCTCGATATCTCCGGCGCCGTCGCAACGATCCGCATGGACGACGGCAAAGCCAACGCTTTCAATTTTGAGACGCTGGAGGCCCTCGACGCCGCCTTCACCGAAGCCGCTGAAAACGCCTCCGCCATCGTCTGGGCCGGGCGAGACGGCATGTTTAGCGGCGGCTTCGACCTCAAGGTGATCCAAGACGGCGACGCGGCGCGCGCGGAGAAACTGTTCCGCACCGGCGGCCGCCTCGCGCTGCGTTTGGTCGGCTTTCCCAAGCCGGTGGTGGCGGCGGCGGCCGGGCATGGCGTCGCCATGGGCGCCGTGTTTCTTCTGGCGGCCGATTACCGCGTCGGCGGCGAAGGCGCGTATAAATTCGGCTTCAATGAAACCGCCGCCGGCATCCCCCTGCCCGCCTTCGCCATGCGCCTCGCCGAGGCGCGGATGACCAACACAGCCCTGTTCGAAGCCATGGTGGCGTCGAAGATGTACGCGCCCGCCGAGGCGAAACAGGTGGGACTGCTCGACGATGTGCGCGCGCCCGGCCAGGTGGTCGAACACGCGCAAGCCGTGGCGGCGCTCTTGGCGCAGCTGCCCCAGGAGCATTTCGCGACCAACAAACGGCTGCTGAGGGCTGATCTTCTCAACGCGCTCGAGAGCCTCCTCTAGGACGCGCCGCCTTCACGGGCGGCTGGCGTTCGTTCAAAATTCGTTCATTCTCGAAACTCAAAGCGCGTGCGATAAATACAGCCCGGAAGGGGTCGGATGACCGCCCGGAGGGAAGCGCCTATCGACGGGATCGAAGGCGCGACCCCAGCGGGATAAGGAGACGCTGATGATCGCCGAGCTTGGACATGTGGCGCTGGCGCTGGCCCTGCTGGTGGCGCTCGTGCAGTCCACCGCGCCGCTGCTGGGGGCCGAGCGCGGCTGGGCGGATTTCATGCGGATCGGCGACACCGCCGCCCATGTGCAAGCGGCGTTGCTCGGCGTTTCTTTCATCGCGCTGACCGCCGCCTTCGTGGCGTCGGACTTCTCCGTGCTCCTTGTGGTGAACCACAGCCACGTGGATAAACCGCTGCTTTATAAGATCTCCGGCGTCTGGGGAAACCATGAGGGGTCGATGCTCCTCTGGGTGCTGATCTTGGCGATCTTCGGCTCGCTGATCGCCGGGCTCGGCCGGAACTTGCCGCTGCCCCTGAAGGCGCGCACGCTGGCGGTGCAGGGCATGGTGGGCGCGGCCTTCCTCGCCTTCATCCTCTTCACGTCCAATCCGTTCGTGCGCTGGCCCGACGGGCTCAATGTGGAGGCGCTCCGGGTGCTGGCCGCGCAACACGCGCCGCTCCTGGGCTTGACGCTCGAGCAAATCACCGCCGCCGATCGCGCCGCGCTGCTTGGTTGGCTGCATCAGATCCGCGAGGCGCTTCCCGCCGCGCCAGAGGGGCGAGATCTCAATCCCGTGCTCCAGGATCCGGGCCTCGCCTTCCATCCGCCCTTTCTCTATCTCGGCTATGTCGGCCTCTCGACCAGCTTCTCCTTCGCGGTGGCCGCCCTCATCGAAGGCCGGGTGGACGCCGCCTGGGCGCGCTGGGTCCGCCCCTGGACGCTGGCGGCCTGGATGTTCCTCACCCTTGGCATCGCGCTCGGCTCCTGGTGGGCCTATTACGAGCTCG
>JBCCTM010000231.1:0-5486 GCA_039198535.1 Pseudomonadota bacterium | reverse complement strand
GTCGCGGATCATGGGCACCGCGCTGAAGAAGTCGGCCGCGTCCTCCACGGTCATGTCCAGCACATCGGCGATGGACTTGTCGCGGTACTTTATCTCCAGCGTCTCCCGGTTGTACCGCGCGCCTTTGCAGGTGTCGCAGGTGACGTAGACATCGGCCAGGAAGTGCATCTCGATCTTCAGCACGCCGTCGCCTTGGCACGCCTCGCACCGTCCGCCTTTCACATTGAAGGAGAAGCGGCCTGGCTTATAGCCGCGGGTCTTGCTTTCCGGCAGACCGGCGTACCAATCCCGTATCGGCGTGAACGCGCCGGTGTAGGTCGCGGGGTTGGAACGGGGCGTGCGGCCAATGGGCGACTGATCGATATCGATCACCTTGTCGAGATACTCCAGCCCGCGGATCGCCTCGCAGGGCGCCGCTTGGGAGCGCGCGCCGTTCAAGCGGGCGGCCGCGGTTTTATAGAGCGTCTCGATGGTGAAGGTGGACTTGCCGCCGCCGGACACGCCTGTGACGCAGGTGAACGAGCCGATTGGGATGCGCGCGCTCGCGCCCTTCAAGTTGTTGCCCGTGGCCCCGGATATCTCAAGCCAGCGCCCAGAGCTCTCCCGACGCGTCGCCGGGATCTCGATCTCACGCCGCCCCGCCAAATAGGCGCCCGTGATGCTATTCGGGTCCGCCGCCACCGCGTCAGGCAGCCCTGCGGACACCACCGCGCCGCCATGCACGCCGGCGCCGGGGCCCATATCGACGAGGAAGTCCGCCTCGCGCATGGCCTCCTCGTCATGCTCGACCACGATCACGGTGTTGCCCGCATCCCGCAGGTTCTTCAGCGTCTCCAACAAGCGGTCATTGTCGCGCTGATGAAGGCCGATGGAGGGTTCGTCGAGCACGTAAAGCACGCCGGTGAGGCCGGAGCCGATTTGGCTCGCCAAGCGGATGCGTTGGCTCTCGCCGCCGGAGAGCGTGCCGGCGTTGCGCGCGAGGGTGAGATAGTCGAGACCCACATTCACCAGGAAGCCCAAGCGTTCACGGATTTCCTTGAGGATCGGGCCCGCCACCGCGGCTTTCGCCGGCGGCAAGCCCGGGCCGACGCGGTGAGCCCAGGCGGCGGCCTCGCGGATCGACAACTCCGCCACCTCGCCGATATGGCGCAGCTCGCCCGTATCATCGGCGATCTTCACGGCCAGCGCCTCGGGCTTCAGGCGATGGCCGCCACAGGCGCCGCAGGGCTGTGAGGTTTGAAACCGCTCAAACTCCTCGCGCATCTGATCTGAGCCCGTCTCGAGGTAGCGGCGCTCCAGATTGGGGATCACGCCTTCGAAGGGCCGTTTCGGCTTATAAATCCGCCCGTTATCGTCATAGACAAAGGTGATCGCTTCGCCTTCGGAGCCGAGCAGCAGCGCTTTTTGCGCGCGCTTCGGCAGCTCGCGCCAGGGCGCGTGCACGGAGAAGCCGTAATGCCGGGCGACCGCGTCCATGGTTTGCCGATAAAACGGCGTGGGCGCGCCGCTGCGGGCCCAAGGGGCGAGGGCCCCCTCATAGAGTGAGAGGTCTTTATTGGGGACGATCAGATCCGGATCGAACACCATTTCGCGCCCCAGGCCGCCGCAGGCGGGGCAGGCGCCGAAGGGCGCGTTGAAGGAGAACAGCCGCGGCTCGATCTCCGGAATGGTGAAGCCGCTCACGGGGCAGGCGAAGTTCTGGCTGAAGACGATGCGCTCGGGCTCCGGCGCGTCGCCGCCATCCTCGGGCGCGGTAGGCGCCGTCTCCAACACGGCGATGCCGTCCGCCAGGCCCAACGCGGTTTGGAAGCTGTCGGCGAGCCTCTGCTCTAGCCCCTCGCGCACCACGATCCGGTCCACCACCACGTCGATGTCATGGCGCAGCTTCTTGTCGAGGGTCGGCGGCTCATCGAGCTCGTAGAACGCGCCGTCGACCTTCACGCGCTGGAAACCTTGCTTGCGCAGATCGGCGAACTCTTTGCGATATTCGCCTTTTCGATCCCGAATGATGGGGGCGAGCAAATAGGCCCGAGCGCCTTCGGGCAACGTCATGACCCGGTCCACCATGTCGGAGACCTGCTGCGCCTCGATGGGGTCGCCTGTGGCGGGGGAGTAGGGGGTCCCGACCCGCGCGAACAGGAGGCGCAAATAGTCGTAGATCTCCGTCACCGTGCCCACGGTGGAGCGCGGATTTTTCGAGGTGGTCTTTTGTTCGATGGAGATGGCGGGGGAGAGGCCCGAGATGTGATCCACATCCGGCTTCTCCATCATGTTCAAGAATTGCCGCGCATAGGCGGAGAGGCTCTCCACATAGCGCCGCTGGCCTTCGGCGTAGATCGTATCAAAGGCCAGAGAGGATTTGCCGGAACCCGACAACCCGGTGATGACGATCAGCTGGTCCCGCGGCAGGTCGATATCCACGGATTTGAGATTGTGCTCCCGGGCCCCGCGTACGGCGATCACCCGCTGCTCCGCCGCAGCGCGCTCGCGCCGCCTTTTCGCGCCCGCGCCGACATCCGCGCTCTCTTTTGAGGCGCTTTTTGCGGCTTTTTTGCTGCTGCGCTTGACGCTCTGGCGCTCGGTCATCGCGGTCTCCCATGCATCGCGAGACGCCATATAGGGCGGGGCGCGCCGATTGCGGACACTATTTCGCCGACGCGCCCTGATGGCCGAAGCACCGTCACTCCCGAAACGCGCTACTCCATGGTCAGCACGATCTTGCCGGTCGCCGCCCGGCTCTCGATCCGCTCAAGCGCTTTGCCGCCCTCGGCCAGCGGATAGCGCTCCGTGACGCGGGGAGTGATTTTGCCGGAGACCATCATCTCGAAGATCTCCTTCATGTTTTGCGCATGCGCCTTCGGGTCTCGCATCACAGCGGCGCCCCAGAACACGCCCATCACCTGACAGCTCTTCAGCAGGGTCAGGTTGAGCGGGATCGCGGGGATGCCGGCGGGGAAGCCGATCACTAGAAAACGGCCTTCCCAATTCATGGCGCGGATGGCCGGCTCGGCGTAAGCGCCGCCCACTGCGTCATAGACCACATCGACGCCGCCGCCGCCTTTCTCCTTGATCGCGCCCGCGAGAGCCTTCTGGCCGGCCTTATCCAACTCTCGGGGATAGACGATGGTCTCATCCGCGCCGATATCCCGGCAGAACGCCGCTTTCTCCTCGGAGGACACCGCGGCGATCACCTTGGCGCCCATGGCTTTGCCAAGCTCCACCGCCGCCGAACCCACGCCGCCGGCCGCGCCGAGCACGAGCAGGCTTTCGCCCGCCTTGAGGTCCGCGCGGTCCTTCAGCGCGTAGTAGCTGGTGCCGTAGGTCATGCCGAACGCCGCCGCTTGGTCGAAGGGGAGGGCGTCTGGGATCGGCGTGGCGGAGGCCGCGCCCACGCAGACATGGGTGGCGAAGCCGCCATTGGCCCCGACGAACACGGCCACGCGCTGTCCGGGGCTCACATGGGACACGCCAGGTCCCACCGCTTCAACGACGCCGGCCGCTTCACCGCCCGGGGCGAAGGGGCGGGGCGGCTTGAACTGGTACAGATCGCGGATCACCAGCGTGTCGGGAAAGTTGACGCCCGCGGCCTTCACCGCCACCAGCACCTGGCCCTCTCCGGGCGTGGGCGTCTCCTGCTCCAAAAGCTGCAGGGTCTCCGGCCCGCCCACTTCAACCGACATCAACGCCTTCATCCCTACGCTCCCATGCTTTGCTTTTCGCGCGCGGCGACGCTGCGCGCATCGGGCGCTTAGAGGCGGAGCGCGCCGCTTGCGTCAAGCGGTCACAGCACCCCTCGGCGGCGGGCAGGCCGCCCCGCAGCGCCGCACCCGCGCCTCTCTGGCCGCAACTTGACATAATTCCACTTATGGAACTCAAAGGTATTCGGCTAGGAAATGCGATCTATCAGTGCTTTAGCTAAAAGGTCGCCGCTTCTGAAGGCGTCGCCGACATGGGGGCCGAGGCGCCAATCGCCACAGCAGCCGATTGGGCCTGGACCCGCCGCGGTGGGCGCGCTGAGCCAATAGGCCCGGCCCACTGGCTGATTAACAATGGCGTAGAGCCAGCGGTGCCCCGCCACGTATGTCGGCTCCGCCGTGACGCCGATCGCCCGCTTGAGCGGGCCGATTAGAGCGGCGGCGATCTCTTCGCGATCGGTGTTCTTATGCTGTTCCGACCAGTCCTGATCCGCATGGCCGACCCACGCCTCCCGTCCGCCCAAGGCGCGCCCGGGCCGCCCGCCCATGCGATCGACGCGTTTCAACGGCGCGACCGGCGAGATCAGGGTCGCCGGACCCAGGTCGTCCAAGGGAGCCGGATCAAATACGGCCAGCACGCTCATCACAGGCGCGTAGCTGGCTTCGGTCTCCGATGACGGGCACGCGTCGCCCAGCAACGCGCGGGTCTGCGCCGCGGGCGCCGCGGCCACCACGGCGTCAAAAGGCCCATGGCTCGCGCCGTCTGTGCTCCGCAGCAGCCAGTCATCGTCGCCCCGCGCGACCTCGGCGATTTCCGTTTCAAATTCGATCCGCAGGGTCTCGCCGCCTTCCGGAGCCGCCAAGCGGCGCGCGAGATCGGACATTCCCGCGCGCCCGACGACGCCGTCCTGCGCGCCGTCATGGAAAGGCGCGCCCAGACGACGCAATTGGGCGAGGCTGTTGGGGTCGCCCGCGGTGGGCAGCGCGATGGGCGCGCCGTGATCGATGCCGAGCGGGTCCTCGAGGCCAAAGGGGCGCCGCGTGGCGAGCCGACCGCCCACGCCCCTGCTCTTCTCGAAAACCGTCACACGGAGGCCGGAGTCCTGGAGAGCGCGCGCGCAGGCGCAGCCCGCGACGCCGGCGCCAATCACCGCCACATGCGTGGGCATTCGGGACACGACCCCTCCCTGAATGATGATTAACCGCCGTCATTAGCAAAGCGGCAAGGCGGGGCTGATAATAACACGAAAGCCAGCGTCGCTTCCCCCACCACGCGCTGGTTTTGGGGCCCGACCTTTCCCCCTCACCCCAGGTCGGGCCCCACCCTTTCTCAAAAATCGCGCGTATTGGCGGACGATTAAGCGTTCGGCGCGTTTTGTTTACGGATTTCCTCAACGGCCTCTTCGTCGAAGCCCACGCCATTTTCTTTCAGGAATTGGTCAAGTTCGCCCGACAGCGTCATTTCTGTGATGATGTCGCAACCGCCGACAAACTCGCCTTTTACGTAGAGCTGCGGAATGGTGGGCCACTCCGAGAAGGTTTTCACGCCCTCGCGAATGTCCTGATCCTCCAAGACATTCACGTCCTGAAAATCGACCTTCATATAGTTGAGGATCGAGGCGACGCGGGATGAGAAGCCGCATTGGGGGAAAGTCTTGGTGCCTTTCATGAACAGCACCACGTCGTTGTCATTGATGACGGCGCTGATGCGCTCCGCCACGGCTTCGTCGGCCATGTCACTCTCCTGTGTGTCCGGAGACCGCCGCACGATCCCCCGACGTCGGCGCGGAC
>JBCCTM010000230.1:0-5536 GCA_039198535.1 Pseudomonadota bacterium | reverse complement strand
GGAAAATTGGATGACACAGAGGAACATGTCCCCCGGGGCGCTCGCCGCGCTGGCGGGCTTGGCGGCGCTGCTGAGCGGGGTCGCGCCCCCGGCCGCGACCCCCGACACCCCCCCGCCGATCACCGAGTTCCGCATCGGCATCCTTAGCATCGAAAACGCAGCCGAGCGGTTGCGCAATAATGAGTGCCTGCGGGAGCGCGTGGAGGCGTTGCTCGGCGTCCCGACCACGCTGTTCACCCCGGCGGATTACGAGGGCGTCGTGCAAGGTCTGCTGGGCGGCAATCTGGACCTCGCCTGGCTCGGCGCGTCGAGCTACGCGAAGATCCACCTGCAAGATCCCGACGCGGTCGAGCCCGTGCTGGCCCGGGTCAATCTCGATGGCGGCGCGGGGTATTATTCAATCGCCTTCGCCCGGATCGACAGCGGCGTCACCTCCCTCGATGATCTCCGCGGCGAGGTGTTCGCCTTTGGCGATCCCAACTCGACCTCGGGCTTCCTGGTGCCATCCACTGAGATGTCCCAAGCCGGCTATTCTCTGACGCCCGGCGAGTTCTTCGGCGACGTCGTCTTCACTGGAGGCCATGAGCAGACCATTGTCGCGGTCTATAATGATACGGGCCCCGCCGCCGGGGTCACCTGGACCGATGGGCTCGGCGAATGGGAGGACGGGTATACCTCAGGCGCGCTGCGCAAGGCGGTTGACGCGGGGCTCGTGGATCCGACCGAGATGCGGGAGATCTGGCGCTCGAAGCTGATCCCCGAAGGTCCGATCGTGTTGCGCAAGGCGCTGCCCGAGCGCGTGAAGCTGAAGCTCGTCGCCATGCTCGCCGCGCTGCCCTCCCTCGATCCGGACTGCGCCTATGGCGTGGTGGGCGGGGAGGTGAAGGCGATCGCTCCGGTGGACCACGAGGATTACGCCACCATCGTGGAGGCGCGCCGCCGGATCGCCCAGTGACGCCGTCCGATCTCCCAGGCGCGCAAGCGACGCCGCGCGCGGCGCTTGAGGCGCTGCGCGAGGAAATTGCGCTCCAAGAGCGGCGACGGCGTCTCTACAGCTTCGGCCTTTTGCTGCTCTGCGCCGCCACACTGACCGGCGGCTTTGTCCAGGCGGAAGCCATGAACTCCGGCGGCTTTTTGAGCGGCCTCTCCCAGTTCTTCGACTACCCGGGCGAGATCATCGCCGAGACGGTGGCGGGCGGCTGGCGCAACTTCGCCGGGCATCTCTGGCGGTTCACACCGGCGCTGCTGGAGACGCTCAACATCGCTCTGACCGCCACCTTGTTGGGCGCGGCGGGGGGCCTCGGCCTCGCGCTCTTGTCGACCCGCAGCCTGAGCCCCGCGCCTCCGCTGATCCCGCTGATCCGACGCGTGATGGACGTGCTGCGGGGTTTTCCCGAGCTGATCATCGCGCTTTTGCTGGTGTTCATCTTCGGCGGCAACGCGTTGCCGGCCATCATCGCCATCGCACTCCACAGCGCGGGCGCGCTCGGCAAACTGTTCTCGGAGGTGCTGGACAACGTGGATTCGCGCCCCGTCGAAGGGTTGGAGGCCGTGGGCGCCGGATGGGCCCAGCGCATCCGCTACGGCGCGCTGCCGCAGATCGCGCCGAACCTCCTCAGCTACGCGCTGCTCCGGCTTGAGATCAATGTGCGCGCCTCGGCGATCCTGGGCTATGTGGGCGCCGGCGGCGTCGGCATTGAGTTGCGACGCACCTTGGGATGGGGCCCGGGGCTCCATGATGAAACGCTCGCCATCTTCACGCTTCTGATCCTGACGATCGCTCTAATCGACCAACTTTCCTCGGCGGTGCGGAGACGCTTGAGCGACCCCGGGCCGCACCAGGGCGCGCCACGCGGTCTCCGCGGGCGAGAGGCCGGCGCGTGATGGCGACCGGCGCCTCTTCAGGAGACGGTTCAGCGACGCATGACGCGCTCTCTGGCGCGCTCTCTGGCGCGCTCTCTGGCGCGCTTTCGGGCGCGCTCTACGGCGCGGCGCGACGGGCCGTGCGGCGTCGGGCGCGCTGGGCCATAGCCGGGCTGGCCGCGGCGCTGCTCTATTTGGCTTCCGTCTGGATAGTCCTCGACCTCGGCGGCGTGATCGCCGACGCCAAAGGGCAGATGGCGGCGGCCATCGCTCGGGACGCCGTGGCCCATAAAATCCATGTCAGCCGAAGCCTCCGCAGCGGCGCGCTGGACATCGCCATCGAGGCGGAACGCTCCGCCACCTATGAGAGCCCCCCGCCATGGGTGCGCCTCACCCGCGCGGGCGCGCCGGTCTCCAGCCTGGCCGAGGGCGAAGACCGGGGACGGGGCCTCACCGCCCGCGTGGATCTCGGCGACGGTTATGTCGCGGTGATCGAGCGCGACGCGCTGATCTTCGAGACGCCGGACCTTGGCTCCCTACGCGTCGAACGGGACCCAACCAACCCACGCCTGCTCCGCGTGGCCGGCGCTCTGGCCGCCCCAGGGGCGGCGCCCGATTGGCTGCGCATCGGCCCGCGGAAAGTCGAGGCGCGGCCCGCCTGGGACAAGCGCGTGCAGATGTCGGTGGCGAAAATCGAGGCGCACCGGTTCTTCTATGGCTGGGAGAACTTCTTTTTCGCCTTCTCCTCGCCGCTCCACGCCTACAGCGCGGGAGAGCTTTGGGCGCTGGCCTGGAGCGGCGAGCGGCTTGAGCCGGAGCGCTCTAACCTGGCGCTGATGGCGCGCGCGTTCTGGACCAATCCGGACTGGCAACATGGCGCGATTTTTCGCGCGCTCTACGAGACGGTGCTGATGGGGGTGCTCGGCACGGCGGCGGCGGCGACCTTCGGCCTCGCGCTCTCCTTTCTCGCCGCGCGTAATTTCAGCCCAAGCGGCGCGCTCCGCTTAGCCGTGCGGCGCGTGTTCGATCTGCTGCGCGGCGTCGATATGCTGATCTGGTCCCTGATTTTCATCCGCGCCTTCGGCCTCGGGCCCCTCACCGGAGCCTTGGCGATCGCATTCACCGATACGGGCTCCCTCGGCAAGCTGTTCTCTGAAGCGTTGGAAAATGTGGATGAGCGCCCCATCGAAGGCGTCCGCGCCACGGGAGCCTCGGCGGCGCAGCGGCAGATTTACGGCGTGATGCCGCAAATAACGCCGATTTTGGCCAGCCAGGGGCTGTATTTTCTAGAGTCAAATATGCGGTCGGCCACGGTGGTCGGCGCGCTGGGCGCGGGTGGGATCGGCTTGTTGCTGGTTGAGACCATGCGGACCCAGCGGGATTGGGAGAATGTAGCCTACATCGTCGTGCTGACCCTGACGCTCGTCACGGTGATGGACATGCTGTCCACACGGCTGCGCAAACGCCTGATCGACGGGCCGGGCCGCGGCGCGCGGCCGCTGGCGATCTGACCCTGAAAGGGCTGTGGGCGAGAGTGGACGGGGATGGGCAGGGCGCGTTGGAGGGATAGAGCGTGGGGCTCAGTGAAACCGTCGCGGTGATCTCCGCGCTGATCGCGGCGATCTCAGTGTGGATCAACATCCGTGTCGTGAACCGCCAGATTGATCTGCAGACCGAAGAGCTGCGCGCCGCTGTCGACATGGAGAAAACGCGCTGGCTTGGGGACGCGCTGGCGGTGTTCGCCGAGGCGGAGGCGGTGTGCCTCACCGACCGCGAGACCGCCATCGCTACGGGTACGCATTTGCGCCTGGCGCAGCGCTTCTCGATCCTCGCCGATCAGGGGCGGATCTCTTTTCCGAATTTGCGCCCCGAAGACCGTGGCCGCGAGAACCCCGAGGCGTATCAGGGCATTCGCCAGCCGGCGATCAACGCGGTGATCCTCGCCCATGACGTCATGCAGGGCCTCGCAGAGCTGGGCGGAGCCGACGGCGCCGCGGTCCAAACGCTGCTGTTCGACTGCAGGCGCGTGCTGGTCTCGGAGGTGCAGCGCTCCGTGGATCCGCGCCGCCGGGAGCAAGCGCTCCGGGCGCAGAACCTCCGGAGCGCCGCCGAGCGGGATGTGAGCCGCGGGGAAATACGCCGCATCATCGGCGCAGTGCGCGCGTTCGGCGTGAGCCGGCTTTCCTTCACAACAGCTCCGCCGCCCCAAGCGCCCCCGCCTGCGTCGGCCGCTCGCCAAGCGATCACGCCGCCCGCGCCGCCCCCGCGCGCCGCCCCCGAGGCGACCGTTGAGGAGGCGACCGTTGCGGACGGCCAGAACGGGGCCGCATCGCAGACGCGCCCGTCGGACGACAAACCCGAGGGCTAGCCCGTTCGGGGAGGGGGGGGACGCCGCTTGCGGCCATTGAGGCCCCTGCGCGGCGTTCGCGAGCGGACCCGCCACGCGGTTGAGCGGCAGCGCCGGCGGCGAGGCGCAAACGGACTGCGCCACGGCCCAAATCCAAACCCCTCCGTCCAAGATTGCTAGAGGCTGCATCGCGCTGGGATTCCCACGGCCGAGGTTAGCGGCTTCAACACGAGACCGTAATCTACGGATCGAAGAGCCCGCGCCGCTGCGCGGGTTGAGGCGGGCGAGAGCCGCCGCGCTGTCGCGGAGCATCTCGGCGTCGGCCCTTCCTGCATTATAAAATGGACCGAACGCGCGCGCCGGCCGGGCGGCCTGAGCCCGCGCCCCATGGGCGACCGTCTGGCGCAGCGCAACGGCTATCGGGACCGGGTCTGCAGACGCGGGCCGTTAGCGTCGAACTCAAGATCCCGCGCCCCGGGACGGGCCCGTATTTCCCGAGGTTTCTCGAGCCGCGGCGGATGACGGAGAAGGCGATCACCGCCGTGCCTTCATCCAGGGCGTCTCGACCCGCTCGGTCGATGACCTCATCAAGGCGCTCGGCATGAGCGCGTCTGTGAGAGCCAGGTTAACCGGCTTTGCGAAGAGATCGACGAGCGCGTGTACGCCTTTCTCGACCGGCCGATCGAAGGCGTTTGGCCCGATGTCCGGCTCGATGCGACCTGCGTAAAGGCGCGTCAGAACGGCCGGACCGCCTCGGGCGCGGTGATCAACGCCCTCAACGCGCAGCCGCCAGCCTCAGCGCTGAACAACCTGGTGAGAACTCACACCTAGCGAAAGGCCGCGGCGAGGACCCGCGAAGACCTTTGGGAGCAGTCGGGCGCGCCATCGACGCCTTTCCCCCAACAAATGCGCCAACGACGTCATCGCCGCGGGCCATGAGCCGGTATAGATGGATTCCGCTATGGGCGTGGATCTCGGACCCCTCCGAGGCCACGCCTTTTTGGACCGCGTTTCTGCGCAGGCTTGCCCGACGCGGGCTCCGGGCGGCACGACCGTGGTCTCCGGCGCGCATGAAGGTCTGCACGCGGCGATTTCGAAGATCCTGAACGCAACGTGGCGGCGTTGCCGCGTTCATTTCATCAGGAACGCGCTCGCATGCCGTCAAGAGAGGCCGCCGGGTGGTTTCCGCCCCCATCGCCACCGCCTTCGCCTTCGCCTTCGCCCAAACTGACGAGGCGGCCGCGAAGGCGCAGAGGCGCGGTGTCGCCGACACCGGACCCGGTGGAGCGCCTCAACGGCGAAATCAAGCGCCGCACGGAGGTCGTG
>JBCCTM010000229.1:0-5600 GCA_039198535.1 Pseudomonadota bacterium | reverse complement strand
GCCGCGGAGGAGGGCCGCCACGCCTATCGCGCGCGCTGGGAGGCCCGGCGCGCTCGGGGCCGCCCGGACGGCGCCTTCCAACCTGCGACCATGCAGCTGATCGATCTGGAGACGGCGACGCCGCTCACCGAAAAGCTGGTCGAGACGCGGACGGCCATCGAAGCGCGTGTGGGCCTCACCTTTGAACAATTCAAGCGCTCCGCCCTACTCGCCCAAGGGGATTTCGAAGCCTTCCTGAGCGCCGACCCCAAGGACCGCGCCCTTTTGCTGGAGCGGATCACCGGCGGCGCGCTGTTCGGCGAGATCTCAAAAGCCGCGCACGCCCGCGCCGCCATCGAACGGAACGCGTTGGAGGCGCTGGAGGCCGGAGCGGCGGCTCATCAAATCTTGGAGGAGGGCGACCGGGCGGAGGCGGAACGCCGCGCGCAGGCGACCGCGACGCGAAAGGCCGAGGCGACGGCGGCGGTGGATCGACTGGAGGCGGTGGAGGCGCATCTGCGCGAGGTCGAACGGTTGGACGCCGCCCGTGCGGCGGCGGAGGGCGCAGAAGCGGCGGCGGAGCGCGCCGCGCGGCTCGCGTTAGGCGCGGCGGCGGCCGGCTTAGCGGCGGAAAGCGAAGCATTGCGAGAGACGCAGGCCCGCCTCGCGCGGGAAGAGGCGGCGGCGCCCTGGGGCGCGCGCTTGGCCAGCCGCGCCGATGATGCGTTGGCGGCTCTGGTGCAGAAGACCCAAGCGGAGCGCTCGCTTGCGGCGGCGGAGGATCGCATGACCACCGCGCGGGAGGCGGTTGAGCGCTCAGATGAAGCCCGCGCGACCCTCCTGCAGGCGCAACGGGAGACAACCGGCGAGTTAAATGCGGCGGCCGAGGCTCTGGCCCTGGCTCAAGAAGCGCTCGACGGGCTCGATCCAGAGACGGCCGAGGCGGTTGGCGACGCCGCCAACGCGGCCGGACAGGCCCTTGCTGAACTGCAACTGCCGCTTGGGCGCTGGCGCGCGGCGCGAGAGGCGGCGATGGCGGCGGTTTTGCTCCAGGGGCAGCGCCGCGCGGCGGCGCGGGACACGGCGCGCGTGATCGAGGCCGCCCAAGCCGCGCTTCCCGCGGCGGAAGTGACCGTCGCAGAGGCCGAAGCCAAGCTGCAACGCTGGCGAGACGCCTTCAGCGAAACGGCGAACAATCTCCGTGCGGGCCTGGCCGAAGGCGCTCCCTGCCCGGTATGCGGAGCCACAGACCACCCCCTCGCCCAATACAACGCGGCCGCCGAGCCCTTGCTTCACGCCGCGCGCGCCGCCGCGTCGGAAGAAGAAGAGCGTCGAGCCAAGGCCGTGCGCAGTCGAGACGCGCTGCTCCAACGGCTGGAGCGCAACCGCGCCGAGCATGAGGCGGCGTGCGAGCGCGCCGACGCAGCGGGGCTTGAGATTGAACGCCAAGACGCGGCGGCGGCGAGCGCGAGGCGGGAAGCCCGCCGCACGCTCTCGCGCTGGGCGGATCTGGCGGACCGGATGGAGACGCCAGCGCTCGCCGCCGCGGCCGCCGCCATCGGCCGAGCGCTCAAAGGCGGGCGTCCGACCGCGCCATCCTCGGATGATCCGACGCTCGCAAAAGTGGCGGAGGCGACCGGCGCTCTGGAGCGTCCGGCCCGGGCCGCCATGGACGGCGCCAAAGCGCGGGTCGACGCGGTGCGCGCGGCGCGCCTGACGCGCGACGGCGCCGAAGCGGCGCGGCGCGCTGCGGAGGACCGCGCCCGTCGAGCGGCGGAGGATCTGGCGAAGGCGGACGCGCGGCGGCGCCGCTTGTCCGACGAGATCGAGGCGGCCGAACGCGATGGAGCGGCGGCGCGCGAGCGCTTGGCGGGCCCGTCCGCCGTCCTGGACCGAGCGCTTGACGGGCTCGCGTCGGACTGGCGGGAGCGCGCCGCCGTCGACCTCGAGGCCCTCATCACACGCGAAGCCGAAGGGGCGAGGCGTCGGGCCGAGCTGTGGCGGCGCATCAACGCCCGCGCTCCCGCGCTGGAGACAGAGCGCCAGGCGCTGGTGGGCCTCACGCCGCCCGGATGGCGATTGGACACGGTCCCATCGCGAGAAAATGCAGGACCGGCCGATCTCGCTGCGGCGTCGGCCGCCATGGACGCGCTTGCGCGTGCTGAAACCCGCGCGGAAAGCGCCCGGGGTGAGGCCGAACGTCTGCGCGCCGCCCCACCCGCCGGAGCCGAACCCTTTTCGGCTGACCAGGGCGACGAGACCAGCGCCGCGGCGCGGCGGTCGGCCCTGGCGGAGGCGCAGGAGACGGCGCGGGGCGTTCTGACCGAACGCGCGGCCGAGGCTGAGACCGCGGCCCTGGCGCTGCGCGAGGATGATGCGGCGCGGCGGCGGCTCGGGGCGGCGCTGGAGGCTCTTGAAGCGCGGCGGGCGGCGGCGAAGGTGTGGTTGCAACTCGACGATCTGATCGGCGCGGCCGATGGCGGCAAGTTCCGCCGTTTCGCTCAATCCATTACGCTGGAGACCCTGGCCGCCCTCGCCACCCGGCGGCTCGCGCATCTGGCTCCGCGCTACGCGCTTGAGACGGCGCCGGGCGACGGCGTCGACACCGACCTGGCGCTGTTCGCCATCGACCGGGACATGGCCGACGCAAGGCGCGCGGTGCGCCAGCTTTCCGGCGGCGAGCGCTTTCTCACCTCGCTGGCCCTCGCCCTCGCCTTGGCCGATCTCTCCTCCGAGCAAGGGGTGGTGGTGGAGAGCCTGTTCATCGATGAAGGCTTCGGCGCGCTTGACGGCGAGAGCCTGGGCCTGGCGCTCTCGGCGCTGGAGATGCTGCAGGCCACCGGGCGGCAGATCGGCGTCGTCACCCATGTGGAAGCGCTGAGCGACCGCATCGCGGCGCAGATCCGGGTGACGCCAGAGGGGGGCGGGCGCAGCAGCGTGCGGGTGGTGGATCTCTGACGCTTCAGCGGGCGGCGCCGCGCCGGCGCGGTTTGCCGGTCAGACGGCGCATGATGCTGAACAGAGCCGTCGCGACCATCGGGTCGAGCCCCTCGCGCCGCAGCGTCCTCACCCGGCGGGCCAGGCTCAAAATTGTCGCCCGACGCGCCGCCTCCGCCCGCCTTTGGAACGCGGCGTCCGTGTAGAGCGCCGCTTGGATCGCGGCCAAGCGCCCGTCGAAATCGGCGAGCGGCGCGGCGGTGAACGACGCGCCCCCGGCCGCCTCCGACCGCCGGGCGAAGGCGCGCTCGCGGCGCACACAGACCCGCTCGATGCGGGCGCGGCGTTCAGGGTCGGGGCCATAGCCGATCCCAGCGGCCTCGATGCGCGCATGCGCCGCTTCATGCACCAGGCTCAGCGCCACATCCGCGACGCCGTAGGGCGGGCTGAACAGCGTGTCCGACAGCTCGCACGCGCGACGCGCGATATTGAACTGGCCGAGAACCTCGAGATGGGGCCGAACCCAGAGGCCGCCGTGGAACAGATGGGGCAAGCGACGCGCCAGCACGGGATCATGCGCGGCGATCAGATCTAAAGCGTTCTCCAAGGTCGGCGTCACATGGGGCGGGGAGCCGCCCGCCTCCGCCTCTCCTTGGGCGCTCGTCCAACGGCCATAGACGCGGAGCTTCAATCCGGCCCGGGTCCAGCGCTTGAAGAAAAAACGCTCATGGAGGCGACGCGCCGCCCAGGCGATGGCGGTGCGGAGCCGCGGTCGCCGCCGCGCACCGCGCCCTGTCGCCGCGCGCCTTTGCTCGTTCGCCATGCTCGCCATTCGCTGATGATACGAGCGACGGCGTTAAGAGCGCCTCAAACGGCGCGCGCGGCCTCTTCAGAAGTCGAACCGCCTGACCTCGGAACGCTCGCCATTGGCGTAGGTGAGCTGCACCGTCAAATGGGACACGGGTGGGTCAAACGTCAGGTAAATCTCTTGGTTTTCACCCACGGCGTACGGGTTGCGCGGATCGCAGGGCCCGAGGGGAAAGGTCTGATCCGGCGTCTCGCGCTCGACGCCATATTGGATCTTCTCCAGGCCGCAGCCATAGGAGATCAGGTGGGTGAAATAGACGAGCTGCGCCCCATCCCAGGCGCGGTCCTCCACCCAGGTTTGCGTGAGCCCCTCCAGCACCTGCTTGGCGCCGGCGACGAACGCGTCGGCCGCGTTGAAGGTCAGCGGAAAAGGCCCCTCCTCTTCACCGCGGATATTGTCATACCAGACCTGCACTTCCGCCTGAGCCACGCTGAGCGGCAAGGTGAAGAAGCTCCGCGGCATGGGCTCACCGGTCTGCGGATGCAGCATCGCCGTCATGCCCGTCTCTTTAACGGGCCCGCCATCCACGCTGTAGCGGATCGCCCGGGCCACTTCGATGATCTGCAGCGTCAGCATCCAGCCGTCGTTTGACGCCATGGAGGTCAACGAGACGGCGGCGGCGTCCAGATTGCGGTTTTGATAGGCGGCGAGGCGCCGCCGCGCGCTCTCGCGCCACACCTCCACCGCGCTTTTCTCCAGGAACCAGCGATAGACCTCGCCCGCTTCGTCCGCCTTTTGGAACGCCTCCAGCGCGGCCTTCTCCGCCCGCTGATCCGCGCGGGACTGGTCTCCCACCCGGTCCGCTGAGACGAGCGCGGCGAGCTCGAAATAGGCGGGCGCGAACGGATCGGGCTCCGCCACCAGCGCTTCCAATGCGGCGCGACGCTGCGGAGCGGGCCGCAGCACCGCCTCGGCGAGCGCGGCCCCGCGATTTTCAGGCGCGCGGCGCACCAGGTCCGCCATCACCTCCCGCGCGCCGATCAGACCTTCCTGCGCTTTCAACAGCTGCGCATAGCGCTGATGCACGTCCACCTGCGTGGCGCCGGCGGCGATGGCTTTCTCCAACATGCGCCGGCCGTTCAGCAGGTCGCCGCGGCGGCTGTAGACGAGGGCGTTGTTATAGAACTCGACCGCCGTCTCCGGCGTCTCAATCAAGCCGCCCAGCCGCGCCAACTCGTCGAGCCGGTCGCTTTCCGCCGTGGTTTGCTGCGCTGCAGGCCTCGGGCAGCTCTCGGCGATCTCCGCCAGGCACTGCCGATAAGAAGTGAGCTGCGTTTGGCAATCCTGCGCGTCCGCCGCTGAAATCGCGCCGGCGCCGAGGCTGGTGAGGCAGGCGCGGGAGATCAGCGCGCCGCATTTTTCAGGACCGGCGTTTGGCCCGCCAGGGCAGGACTGCGCGTGAGCTGGGCCGGCGCCGAGCACGCCGGCCAGAACCATTGCGGTCGCGCCCGAGAACGCTCCGGTCAGCAGCCGATCGGCCCGGCCATAGATCCATGCGCTCATCTCGCTCCCCTCTCCCTGCGTCTCCCTCGATCCCTGGCGCGCCATTGCGCCAGGATTGAGGTGCCGTCCCCTCAAGGCGTGGCGGTGTTGAACCAGAAATCCGGCTGGTCGAGCGCGTTGAAAAAGCTCAGCAGCGCGCTGAGCTGGCCCGAAACGGAAGCCTGGCCAAGCGGGATCATCAGGGCCAACCGCTTCTCCCGCAGCAACACCAAATCGAAATCGGACCGGGTGAGCTTCAGCGTCGCCTCCGCCGCCTCAGACGCCACAGGACGGGGCGTCACCGTCGCCGCGCCAACCTGCACCGACAACATTT
>JBCCTM010000228.1:0-5609 GCA_039198535.1 Pseudomonadota bacterium | reverse complement strand
CTCGACGGGCAGCTGCCAGTCGACCATCACCTTCATCGACGGCGATGTCGGCCAGCTGCTGTATCGGGGCTATCCGATTGATCAGTTGGCGGAGAAATCGAGCTTTCTCGAGGTGTGCTACCTGCTGCTCTACGGAGAACTGCCGACCCAAGAGCAGTTCAACGATTTCGTGCCGCGGGTGACGCGCCACACCATGCTGCATGAGCAGATGGTGAACTTCTTCCGCGGTTTCCGGCGAGACGCGCATCCCATGGCGATCGTCACCGGCGTGGTCGGCGCGCTGTCCGCCTTCTACCATGACAGCACCGACATCAATGACCCGATGCAGCGGGAGATCGCCTCGATCCGCTTGATCGCCAAGATGCCGACCATCGCCGCCTGGGCCTATAAATACTCAATCGGCCAGCCCTTTATCTATCCGCGGAACGATCTGTCCTACTCGGAGAATTTCCTGCGCATGTGCTTCGCGGTGCCGGCGGAGGAGTACAAAGTCCACCCCGTGCTGGCGCACGCCATGGATGTGATCTTCACCCTGCACGCGGACCATGAGCAGAACGCCTCCACCTCGACGGTGCGGCTGTCGGGCTCGTCCGACGCCAATCCGTTCGCCTGCATCGCCGCGGGCGTCGCCTGCCTCTGGGGGCCGGCCCATGGCGGCGCGAACGAGGCCTGCCTGAACATGCTGCGCGAGATCGGCACGGTGGACCGCATCCCCGAGTTCGTGGCCCGCGCCAAAGACAAAGACGACCCGTTCAGGCTGATGGGCTTCGGCCATCGCGTCTACAAAAACTACGACCCGCGGGCGATGGTCATGCAGAAAGTCGCGCACCAAGTGCTCGACCATTTGGGCGTGGACCACAGCCCCACGCTACAAGTGGCCCGCGAGCTTGAGCGGATCGCGCTGGAGGATCCCTATTTCGTCGACAAGAAGCTCTATCCGAACGTGGATTTCTATTCGGGCATCATCCTCGACGCGATCGGCTTCCCCACTTCGATGTTCACCGCCATCTTCGCGCTCAGCCGCACCGTCGGTTGGATCGCCCAGTGGAAAGAGATGATCGAAGACAAGGAGCAGCGGATCGGTCGCCCGCGTCAGCTCTATATCGGAGCCGCGGCGCGGGATTACACGCCCATTCACTCCCGGCGCTGATCAGCGCGCCTGGCGCGCCAGCGCCTCCAACAGGGAACGCGCGGCCCGGCGCGAGGGCGGCGCCTGCCCCGCGCCAAGCTGCGCCAAGGCCGCGCCCGCCGCTTCCAATTGAGCGGCGCGGGCGGGGCTCCTTCGCCCCTCCTGCGGGAAGAGCTCAGAGAGCGCCTCTGCCAACAAATTGGGTTGGCAGCGTTCTTGGAAAAACTCCGGCACGGGCGGCGGCCCAAGGCGCTCGCGACCTGGCGCGCCCGGCTCGCTCCCTGGGCGCAACAGATTCACCAATGTGGCGCTCTCGATCTGGACGAGCCGTCGGACGATGAAGGCCGTCGCCGGCGCGACCCGGTAGGCGATCACCATGGGCGCGCAAGCCGCCGCCAGCTCCAAGCTCACGGTGCCCGACGCGGCGAGGGCCGCGTCCGCCGCCGCCAAGGCCGCGCGTTTGGCCGCTTCCGCCTCCGCAAAGGCGCGCCCGCGGGGATCGATGAACACGGGCGACGCCGGCCAAGGCTCCGGGTCCGCCAGCAGCTCCGCCGCCCGGCCCTCCGCCAAAGGCGCCACGACGCGCAACCCGCGCCGGACCAAATCCGGGCGGAGGCGCAACAATTCGGCGATGGCGGCTTTGAAGACCGGCGCGAGACGGCTGGTCTCGCCGCGGCGGCTGCCCGGCAAAGCGGCGAGGAGCGGCGTCTCCGGGCGGATGCCATGCGCGGCGCGAAACCCCGCAGCAGCCTCCGCGCGCGCGGCCGCGTCGCCCATGCTCTCGACGATGGGATGCCCGACAAAATCGCAGGATAGGCCGTGGGCGTGGAAATAGGGCGGCTCAAAGGGCAGGAGCGCCAGCAAGTGATCCAGCCGCGCGGCGTATTTGCGGGCGCGCCCCGGGCGCCAGGCCCAAACCGACGGCGCGACATAATGGGCGAACAGGGGTCGCGCGGCGCCGTCCGGGAAACGCGCGCGCGCCGCTTTGGCGACGCGCAGGCCAAAATCGGGGGCGTCGATGCTCACGACGAGATCAGGGCTTTGGGCGACAATCGCCGCGGCCACCTCCGCGATGCGCGCTAGGATGCGCCTCAGCCGGGGCAGCACCTCCGCGACCCCCATCACCGTGATCTCATCAAGCTCAAAGAGGCTCTGAAGCCCCTCCGCCGCCATGGCCGCACCGCCGACGCCGCTGAGGTGTAGAGGCTGATCCGCCTCCGCCCGTAAGCCTCGGATCAAGGCCGCGCCCAAACGATCTCCCGACGGCTCGCCCGCAATCATGAACACGCGGAGCGGCCGCTCAGCCATCTGACGGCGTCCATCCATAGACGAACAAACCCGCCGCATCCGCCGCCGCCACGGTGGCGTCTGGCTCCAGGACGAACACCGCGCCGGCGGCGACCGCCACGCCGTTCAGCCGCGCGGCCCGAACGGCTTCGATGGTGCGTGGACCGATGGCGGGGAGATCAAGGCGCTGATCTTGGCCGGGCTTCGGCGCCTTGAAGAGCGCGCCCGAGGGTATCGCCGCGCCATGACGCCGGGGCCGCGCGGCGACGTCGCCCAGCATGGCGTCAGTGCCGAACACCGTCTCGACGCCCAGGCAGCGCCCTTGGGCGACGATGGCCCCCTGCCCCACATCCACTGCGCCGAGCGCGTCAACCACGGACGCGGCGCGGCGGATGTCTTGCAGATCAGCGGCCGACGGAGAGACCGACCCCAGCGGCCCCGGCGGCGCCAGTAACTCGCCCAACAGCTCTTGCGCGGCCACCAATGTGAAGCCCTCGGCCTCGAATATCTCAGCAAGACCGCGCAGCAGCCCGTCATCGCCCTGGCGCAACAGCCGCGCGATGCGGGGCGCGATGCGGAGGCCCGTCACATCAAAGCGCAGTGTGGTGAATAGCGTGCGGAAGGATGGGCGCGAGAGGCCGCCGGCGAAGCAGACGCGACGGCAGCCCGCGGCGCGCAAGGCGGCGAAAATGCCGCCGGGTTGGCCGACGCCGCAGGTGCGATGCGGCCAGTCGGCGATCCAAGGGTCGACGAAGCCGCGCAAGCCCACGATGAACGCCGCGCCGCCGGCTCGCGCTTCGGCTTCGGCGACCAGTCGCGGCAGCGCGCCGCCGCCGGCGATCACACCCAGAGGGGCTCCTTTCTCAGAAGAGCGCTCCACGGGTTCTGAGGGTAAGGGCGCTTCGCCGCCGCCCGCTTGTTCCGCGCCGAGCCGCCCCCCGACGAGGGAGACCGGCGGCGCTGGCGGCGGCGGAGACGACATGCGCGGCGTTACCCTGCGTCCCGGGGCGTGCAAAACGACCGCGTGCTGTCGGCGGTGATGAACTCCAGGATCTCGCCAACCGGGGCCACGTCCGGGAAGCTCTCCGCGACCCGCGCGACCCTCTCAGCGAACACGCCCTCGCCGCTGAACAGCATCTCATAGGCTTTGCGCAGCGCCTTAATGGTCTCGCGGTCAAATCCGCGCCGTTTGAGGCCGATCAGATTGAGCCCGCCCAACGCCGCGCGATTGCCGAGAACCGAGCCGAACGGGATCACATCTTTCTCAACGCCCGCCATCCCGCCGATCATGGCGTGGCGGCCGATCCGGCAGAACTGATGCACCGCGCAGAGCCCGCCCAAGACGGCGTAATCGCCCACCTCCACATGCCCGGCCAGCGTCGCGTTGTTGGCGAACACCACATGGTCGCCGACGCGGCAGTCATGCCCCACATGCGAGCCCATCATGAACAGACCGCCGTCGCCCACCTGGGTGAGCCCGCCGCCGCCCTCCGTCCCGGGGTTCATGGTGGCGTGTTCGCGGATCCGGTTGCCGGCGCCGATTTCAAGCCGCGTCCGCTCACCGCGGTATTTGAGATCCTGCGGGGCGGACCCGAGGGAGGCGAAGGGGTAGACCACCGTCTCCGCTCCGATGGAAGTCAGCCCGAACACGCAGACATGCGCTTTCAGTTCCGCCTTGGCCCCGATGGAGACCTCGCCGCCGATCACGCAAAAGGGTCCAACCCGCGCGCCCTCGGCGATCACGGCGCCCTCTTCGATCACGGCCGTCGGGTGGATTTCAGCCCCATCTGCGATGGCCATGGCCTCTCCTCACTTGACCGAGCGGCCGTCCACGCCGGGTTCTTCCGGCGGGTCGACGATCATGGCGGAGAACTCCGCCTGGGCGCACGCAGTGGTCCCGACCCTGGCCTCGCCATGGAATTTCCAAACCGCGCCTCGGGTCTTTAGCACGTCCACATGCAACTCGACCACGTCGCCCGGAAACACCGGCTTGCGAAACCGCCCTTTGTCGAGGGTCATGAAGTAGACGAGCTTGCCCTTGTCGATCATGTCCAAGCTATGAACGACCAAGACGGCCGCAGTTTGCGCCATGGCCTCCACCAGCAGCACGCCGGGCATGATGGGGCGAGCCGGAAAATGTCCTTGGAAATGCGGCTCATTGATCGAGACGTTTTTGACGCCGATCGCAGAGCGGTGGGGGATCATGTGGCGCACGCGGTCGAGCATCAAAAACGGGTATCGGTGCGGGATCATGCGCATGATCCGTTCGACATCGACATCCATGACGGCCTCAGCCTCCTCGGCCGCCTCCGCGGTGTTATCCTTGCTCTCGCTCATGCAGCGTGGCTCCTCTCGCCCACTCCGCGGCTGCGTCGCGCTTCAAACAGCGCAGTGCCGATTGCGCTTGCCGCGCGGCGTCTCCTTCGAGCCGGCCCGCGCGCCGCCAGGCGGACGGCCCGCGCTTGATCCCGCCCGAGCCGGCGGCGGACCCGAACCGTTCTTCGGTCTGTTCCGGAAAGGCGCCGGCGCCGGCTCTCCCCTCATTCCGGCAGAGCCGCTAACGGCCACTGGACTTCCAAGGTAGGAAGCGCCTCGTCAAGTCGATTGATGGCGATTTGCGTGACGTCGAGCGCGGTGGCGCTCAAAACCACATTGCGGTTGTCGATCATGATCGTCGCCTCCCGCTCCGCCATGATCTCCGCCAGGATCGGCTGCAGCGCCAAGTCCATCTGCTCTGACGCGGTGCGCAGCGCCAGTTGCAGCGCTTGGCCTTGGCGCCGACGATCGAGCTTCAAGACGCGCACTTGCTGCTCGAAGCGCGCGGCGCGCGCCTCGAAAGCATCTGGCTCAAGAGATTTCTGGAGTGCAGCGAGCGCTTTCTCCTCTTCACTGAGGGCGTCACGTCTGCGCTCAAACTCGCGACGGAGCGCGGCGCGTATGCCGTCTGCTTGGCTCTCTAGAGAGCGCGCCGCGGCCGCATTGCGCCGAATGCGCTCCATATTGACCACGAGCACGTCGCTGCGCGCCACCGCGCCGCTTTGACGCCCGATCGCTGGCCTGGGCGCCGACGCCGGCCCCGCGGCGCCTGCGCCGTCGGAGCGGGGATCGTCCGCGTCTTGCATATCGCCGGTATCAGATATGGGCCCCGCTTCACCGTCCGCGCCTTGCCCAGCGGCGGCCGATGGCGAGGCCG
>JBCCTM010000227.1:0-5646 GCA_039198535.1 Pseudomonadota bacterium | reverse complement strand
CGGCGGCGCAAGGTGGTGAGGGTCTCGGTGGTCTCTGACCCGATATAAAATAGCTTCGGGTCGACGTCCGCGGGGAAGGTGTCGACCCGAACAGCGAACACGGCGAGCTTGCCGGCGCAGCCCGCCGTTTCCCGCAACAAGGTCGGGTTTGCGTTGTATCGGGCGGGGCTGTCGGCATCCACGTCGCGCACCCGCGCGTCATAGGTCGGGTCAGAGCAATGCAACTCGGCGGCGGCGGCTTGCTCCGCGCCGAGCTCGCCGCGGTCCAGCGCGCCCAGAATCTCTTCGGGCGTGTCCCCTAGCGCGAGACCGAGATGGTTCACCAGCCGGAGCGCGCCATCCGCGGTCCGCCGCGCATAGAGCGCCATCTCCGTGTAAGCGGGCCCGCGCTTGGTGAGCGCGCCGCCCGAATTATTGCAGATCCCCCCCACCACGGTGGCGCCGATGGAGGAGGAGCCGATCACCGAATGCGGCTCGCGGCCCAGGGGCTTCAGCAGCCGCGTCAGCGCGAACAGGGTGGCGCCGGGCAGCGCCAAGGCTTGCTCGCCGTTGCGAAGAAGGTGGATCTTGTCGAGCCGCAGCGTGTTGATGATCAGCACAGGTCGGTCATAGGAGCCCTTGGGGCTGGAGCCTTCGGTGAGGCCGGTATTCGCCGCCTGGAAGATGATGATCGCATCCGCCTCGACGGCCGCCTTCAGCACCCGCCAATAGTCGAGCAGCGACCCGGGGAACGCGACCGCCAGCGCCTCGCCTTCGCCGGAACGAAACCCTTTGCGGTAGCGCTCGGTCCGCCTGGCCCCGGTGAGCACGTGGCGCGAGCCCAGGATCGACCGCAGCGCCGTGAGCAGCGCTTGGCTTCCGCCCGCAGGGCTCTCGGGCGTTTGTCCTGGTCCGCTTGCCGTCATCCCTCCATCCATGGCGCGCGCTCCTTGGTCTGCCGACCGCTCTGATCGGCGTCGACATTCGTTTTGGGCTAGCACTCTTAGCATGGACTTGGCCCGGCTGAGCGCGCCTTGACCTGGGGCAAAGACGCGCGGCGGCCCGACCGGACCAACGTCGAAAGTTGGCGTGAGGCGGCGGTTCAGAAGGCCTCTACTCCGCGGCGACCGCCGCGTCCGCGCCTTGCTCGGCCAGAAAGCGTTCCGCGTCGAGGGCCGCCATGCAGCCCATTCCGGCCGAGGTCACCGCCTGACGATAGATGTGGTCGGTCACGTCGCCCGCTGCGAACAGGCCTGGAACCGAGGTCTCGGTGGAGCCGTCGCGGACTTTCACATAAGCGCCGTGATGCATCTCCACCTGATCGCGCACCAGCTCCGTCGCCGGCGCGTGGCCGATGGCGACGAACACGCCATGCACGGGCAGATCCCGCATCTCCCCGGTGCCGACATGTTTGACCCTGAGGCCCGTCACGCCCTTCGGTCCGCCGCCTGCGCCGTCTGAGCCTAGGATTTCATCAACCTCATGGTCCCAAAGCGTCTCGATTTTCGGGTTCGAGAACAACCGCTGCTGCAGGATCTTCTCCGCGCGCAGGCTGTCCCGCCGGTGCACCAATGTCACTTTGGAGGCGAAGTTGGTGAGGAACAGCGCTTCCTCCACCGCTGTGTTGCCGCCGCCGATCACGGCGATCTCCTTGCCGCGGTAGAAAAACCCGTCGCAGGTCGCGCAAGCGGAGACGCCAAAGCCCTTGTACGCGTCTTCCGAGGGCAGCCCGAGCCATTTGGCCTGGGCCCCCGTGGCGAGGATCACCGCGTCGGCCTCGAACACGGTCCCGCTATCCGCCTCCGCCCGGAACGGCCGGCGGGAGACGTCGAGCCGCGTGATCAGATCGGTGACCATCTCGGTTCCCATGGCCTGGGCGTGGTCGCGCATGCGGTCCATCAGGTCCGGCCCCATGACGCTGGCGTCGCCCGGCCAATTCTCCACATCCGTGGTGATGGTGAGCTGTCCGCCCGGCTGCATGCCTTGCACCAGCACCGGCTCCAGCATGGCGCGGGCGGCGTAAACGGCGGCGGTGTAGCCTGCAGGGCCGGAGCCGATGATCAAAAGCTTCAGCCGCCGCGTCGCGGGTGTCGCATCGCCCATTCTTTTCCGCGCCTCCGACGCTGTTTTGTGCTGAACGCGCGCGCAGGCTATAGCACCGGCGAGCCGCGCGCAGCCCATTGCCGACCTGCATGTGGCGCGGGCGCGGACCGGATGCAACGCGGAGGCGATGACGGCGTGAGAGACCCTTTGGCGTGGATCGCCCCTCGCGCCGGCGCTTTGGTGAAGTTGTTGCCGGCCGAGACCGCCCATGGCCTCACCTTGCGGGCGTTGGCGGCGGGGGTGGGGCCGAGCTATGGGCCGCCCACCGATCCGGCCCTAGCGGTGGATCTGTGGAACAGGCGCTTTCCAAGCCCGATCGGGCTGGCCGCGGGCTTTGATAAGAACGCCGACGCGGTGGACGCCTTGCTGGCGCTTGGCCCGGGCTTCATCGAGATCGGCGCCGTGACGCCGCGCCCACAGCCCGGCAATCCAAAGCCGCGGGTGTTTCGCTTGGCCGCCGACCAAGCGATCATCAATCGGCTGGGTTTCAACAATGCCGGGGTCGCCGCGGCGGCGGAGCGGCTCGGGCGGCGCGGCGCGCGGCGCGGCGTCGTCGGCGTGAATATCGGCGCCAATAAAGACGCCGCCGACCGCATGGCCGACTTTGAAACGGTGATGCGCACGCTTTGGGGCCTGGCGGATTTCTTTACGGTCAATGTCTCGTCGCCCAATACGGAGAAGTTGCGCGATCTTCAGGGCAAAGCGGCGCTTGGCGAGCTGCTCAGCCGCATGGTGGCGCTCAGGGACGGGCTGGCGGCGGAGGGCGGCGCGCAGGCGGCGGCGGGCGGCGCGCAGGCGGCGGCGGGCGGCTGGGCGCCGGTGTTGGTGAAGGTCGCGCCTGATCTGAGCGACCGTGAGATCGACGATGTGTCCGAGGTGGCGCTGTTCACCGGCGTCGACGGGGTGGTCGCCACCAACACGACAATCGCGCGCCCTGACAGCCTCCGCTCGGCCGCTGCGCGGGAGGCGGGCGGTCTCTCGGGCGCGCCTTTGTTTGAACGGTCGACCGCGGTGTTGCGCCGGCTTCGGCGCCGCACGGAGGGGCGTTTGCCGCTGATTGGGGTCGGCGGCGTCTCCTCGGGCGCGCAAGCCTACGCCAAGATCCGCGCCGGCGCCGCTCTCGTGCAGCTCTACACCGCGCTGGTCTACCGCGGCCCGGGCGTCTTTCGGAGCATCGCCGATGAGCTCAGCGCCCTGTTGGCGGCGGATGGCGTCGCTTCGGTCGCGGACGCGGTTGGGGTCGACGCGGGGGCGGGAGAAATCTGAGAGATGCGGAACGCGTCGTCTGGAGGGGCGGAGGGCTTTTTTCGCGGCGGCGCCAGGCGGCGAACGGCCGGACGAGGCGATCACTGGGTGCCAAGCGCTCTTTACGGGCGAGCGCGCGAGGGCGGAGATCGCGGACGCTTGATCGAAGCGTTCACCCGAGCTTCGCCCGGCGCCGCGCGTCAAGCGACGGCGAGGATGGCGGCGACGAACAGCGAGTAGAGCGCGGAGCCCCCGCCCATTTGCAGCGCGGCGGAGCGGGCGTAGGGGCGGACCTCCTCCCAGGCCACGCGGTCGGCGATGGCGGAGACCCGCTCGGCGATGTCCTGAGCCAACGCGTCTTGGCGCTCGCCGGCCACGACCAGCGCGACCTTTTCCCGCCAGCCCAAATCCACCTGCTCCGCGGCGGCCAAAGCTTGGGACAACGCCTCCGCGGCGACCAGTTCGCCGAGCGCGGGCTGGGCGCGCCATTCATGCTTGCTGAGCTGCCGGGACATGAGGCGCAAGGTCGGCCAACTGACCACCACGTCGCGGATCAGAAACGCCGCCAGCAACGCGCCTGCGGCGATCGGAAACGCCCCGTTCGGAAGCAGCGCCGCCCAATGCGCCGCAAAGAGAGCCCCAAGGAGCGCGAGTTTAACCGTCGTAGAGAGCGCGAAACGCCGCAGAACACGCCGGGCGGTGGCCTCGCCCTCCGCCCGGATCCGCTTGCGCGCCTCTTCTTCGGCCCAGGCGAGGATTTCCCGCTTCCGGTCGGCCACCGCCCCTTTCGCGGCGCGTCGGGCGGCCACAGCCCCAGCGGCGGCGGCGCCTGCGACGGTGGTGAGAACACGAAACCAACTCATGGGGCAGACATAGGCGGCCGACCGGGTCCGCGCAAAAAAGGCCGCCCCGAGCCCCGGGGCGGCCTCTCATCGCCAGCGGCGGCGCGGATCGTCGCGCCGCGGCCTGAGCTTACATCATGCCCATGCCGTCCATGCCGCCCATGCCGCCCATGTCCGGCGCAGCCGGCTTCTTCTCAGGCTTCTCGGCGACCATCGCTTCGGTGGTGATCAAGAGGCCCGCGACCGAGGCGGCGTCCTGCAGCGCGGTGCGCACCACTTTGGCCGGGTCGATGATGCCCTTGGTCATCAGGTTGCCGTAGGCTTCGCCTTGAGCGTCGAAGCCGAAATTGGCGTCGTCGTTCTCCAGGACCTTGCCGACGACCACCGAGCCGTCGACGCCCGCGTTCTCCGCGATCTGCCGGATCGGCGCCTGCAGCGCCAGCCGGACGATCTCCATGCCGCGGGTTTGATCGGAATTCTCGCCTTTCGCCTTGTCGAGGATCTTCGACGCATGCAGCAGCGCGACGCCGCCGCCCGGCACGACGCCTTCGAGAACGGCGGCGCGGGTGGCGTTCAACGCGTCATCCACGCGGTCTTTACGCTCCTTAACCTCGACCTCGGTGGCGCCGCCAACGCGGATCACCGCAACGCCGCCGGCCAGCTTCGCCAGCCGCTCCTGCAGCTTTTCGCGGTCATAATCGGACGTCGTCTCTTCGATCTGCGCCTTGATCTGGGCGACACGCGCCTCGATCTCTTTTTTGGCGCCGGCGCCGTCGACGATGGTGGTGTCGTCCTTGGCGATGCGCACCTTCTTGGAGCGCCCAAGCATGTCCACGGTGACGTTTTCGAGCTTCATGCCGAGATCTTCAGAGATCACCTGGCCGCCCGTCAGTACGCCGATGTCCTGCAGCATCGCTTTGCGGCGATCGCCAAAGCCCGGCGCCTTCACCGCGGCGATCTTCAGGCCGCCCCGCAGCTTGTTGACCACCAGCGTGGCGAGGGCTTCGCCTTCCACATCTTCGGCGATGATCAGCAGCGGCTTGCCCGACTGGATCACCGACTCGAGCAGCGGCACCATGGGCTGGAGCGAGCTGAGCTTCTTCTCGTGGAGGAGGATGTAGCAATCCTCGAGCTCCGCGATCATCTTGTCCGGGTTGGTGATGAAGTACGGCGAGAGATAGCCGCGGTCGAACTGCATGCCTTCCACGGTCTCGAGCTCGAACTCCATGGTCTTGCTCTCTTCGACCGTGATCACGCCCTCATTGCCGACGGCCTGCATGGCTTCGGCGATCTTTTCGCCGATCAAAGTCTCACCATTGGCGGAGATTGAGCCGACCTTCGCCACTTCGTTCTTGGCGACGTCCCGCTTGTTCTTCTGGATTTCGGCGATGACTTTCGTGACCGCGGCGTCAACGCCGCGCTTGAGATCCATGGGGTTCATGCCGGCGGCGACCGCCTTCATTCCCTCACGGACGAT
>JBCCTM010000226.1:0-5667 GCA_039198535.1 Pseudomonadota bacterium | reverse complement strand
GGAGTTTTCTCGGCGTTGTTGTACAGCCGGAAGGGCGAAGGCGTGGTTAATGCGGCGCGGGGCGGTCCGTTAAGAGGCGGCCGCCAATCGAGATTTCTAAGTTCCAATGGTTGAACCCTCGGCCAACGCTGATTAACCCTTCGTTAGAGGCGGGACTACGGGCCGGTTGAGGTCCGCTATGACACAGGTTTTCATCTCCTACGCGCGCGAGGATCGCGAGCGCGTGGAACCATTTGCGCGGCTGCTTGAAGAACGTGGTCTCGATGTTTGGTGGGATTTGCAATTAGAGGTTGGCGAAAATTATAATAACCAAATCTCTGACCAAGTTGATAAGTGTAATTGCTTAATCGTTTTTTGGTCTAATAACTCTGTGGTGAGTTCGTATGTGCGGGCGGAATGTCAGCGCGCGCTCGCTTTAAGAAAATTGCTACCAGTATTTATCGATGGTTGTCATGGCCAGCTCCCGCCGGGGCTAAACTTCATTCAGGGTTTGGATTTCGATAAAGAACTCGGTGAAAATAATTTTGTAAATGACTTGCTCGTTCCACAAGTGTTGGCTACCGTAGAGAGGTCAAATCCAACGATCGATTTAAATGCGATTGGACTTGTACTCGGCCCGCCATCACAGTGGATCGGTGAAGGACCTGCCGAACAAGCCGGTGCGGGGATCAGATCTGCACTCTGCCATGGACGCGCAATCATTGATTGGGCGCTCTCTCACAGCATCGCCGCTGAGAACCTGAGAGCCTCCGGTTTCCCGTTGGCGGAATTTCAAGCATGTGTCGAAAATCGTTATCTCGACTTCCGGGCCGCGCTGTTCGATGAGTTTGAAGAATTCGCGCGAGCATGTTGTTTTGGAAGCCCTTTTCTCATTTTCGTCAGAACCGATGGCGAAAAAGTAATAAGTCATCGATTCCAACAGAATCGCGGCCAAGCATTCGACAGACCGGTGCCTGAACTTCCGCTTCACTCCGCAGAATTTTACGGCTCGTTGTTGCGGCGTACGACACCAAAGCTTCAGGAAACGAGAAGCATCAAAATCATAGAGATGGTCGATGCGGCGATCAAAAATCGCTTGGAGATCGAACCGAAGCCAGCAACCGAATTTTTTGATGCGATGGAGAGCAACGGCACGTCGATGTCGCGGGGAGAATTGGCGCGTGTCCAATACACGCTGCGCAATTCGGGCGTTTTCGCCGCCGCGCAATTCGCGGCCGGACCACTCAATGCAAAGCTCACACTTATCGCGACATCACAGCTCGACGCTTTGAACATGGTAAAGCGCTGCGCGACTGACACGCTCTCAGCCGTTCTTGGAGCGGTGAGCCGTCAAGAAGTAGAGCGCCTTTTCGCAAACCTTGATTTCGCGCTGCGGCCCGCCGCCTAGGCCGCCCGCTCCACCACTTCCAAAAACACCGAGCCGAAGCGTTTGAGTTTGGCTTCGCCGACGCCGTGGCAGGCGGAGAGGGCTTCGAGGGTGGCGGGTTTGGCGCGGGCGATCTCGCTTAAGGTGCGGTCGGTGAAGATCACATAGGCGGGGACGCCGCCGTCTTTGGCGAGCTCCAGCCGCTTTTTCTTCAGCGCGGCCAGCAGCGCGTTGTCCGCCGGGTCGACCTCCACCGCCTCGCCGCTGGAGCGGCCGCGCTCTCGCCCACCGGCGGCGGCGGTGAGCAGATCTTTTCGCAGCTCCACTGCGCGTTTGCCGCGCATGGCGTCCCATCCGGCCTCGGTGCCGCGGAGCTCGCCATAGCCGCTCACATTCACCTCAACGAGCCCGCCGGCGTAGAGCTGTCGAAAAATCGAGCGCCACTCCGCCTTGGAGAACTCGGCGCCCTTGCCGAAGGTCGGCAGGCGCTGATGCCCGAATTTTCGGACACTGTCGGTCTCCTCGCCACGCAGCACCGCCACCAAATGCTCTACGCCAAAGCGCTGCTCGGTGCGGTAGATGGCGGACATCGCCTTCTGCGCGGCGATGGAGCCGTCGAACAGCTCGGGCGGCGTCTCGCAGAGATCGCAGGCGCCGCAGGGCTCCGCCCGGGTCTCGCCGAAATACGCCAGAAGCGTTTGGCGCCGGCATACGGGGGCCTCCGCCAGCGCCAGCAGCGCGGCCAGCCGCGCGCGGTCGGCCCGTTTCCGCTGTTCCGGCGCGTCGCTCTCGGTGATTTGGCGATGGCGCAGCTTAATGTCCTCGAAGCCGTAGAGGGTCAGCGTGTCCGCCGGCAGCCCATCCCGCCCCGCGCGGCCGATCTCTTGGTAGTAGCTCTCCACGGTCTTGGGCAGATCGTGATGCACGACGAAGCGCACATCGGGCTTATCGACGCCCATGCCGAAGGCGATGGTCGCGGCCATCACCACGCCATCCTCCTCCACAAAGGCGCGCTGATTGGCGACGCGCACCTCCGGATCGAGGCCGGCGTGGTAGGGCAGGCAGCGCACGCCGTTCTCCGAGAGATGCTCGGCCATGCGCTCCACGCCTTTGCGGGATGCGCAATAGACGATCCCCGCCTGGCCCATGCGCGCCTTTACAAAGGCCAACACCCGGCTTTTGGGGTTCTTTTTCGGTTCAAAGGCGAGCTTGAGATTGGGCCGGTCAAAGCCGCGGATGAACACGCGGGGGCTTGGCGCGGGCGTGCTTTGATCCGGATCGGTCGCGCCGCCGCCGAACAGCTTATCAATGATCTCGGCCCGGGTCGCTTCATCGGCGGTGGCGGTGAAAGCCGCGGTTTGCATCGGCGCGCCGGCATGGGCCATCTGGCGTGCAAATGCGCCGACGCTCAGATAATCGGGGCGGAAATCATGGCCCCATTGGGCGACGCAATGGGCCTCATCCACCGCGAGCAGGCTCACGCCCAGCCGGGCCAGCGTCTCTTGCATCTCCGGCAAAGCGAGCCGCTCGGGCGCGAGGTAGAGCAGCCGGAGCGAGCCGTCCCACATCGCATCCCGGGTCGCTTGGGTCTCCTCGGGCGCGTTGGCGGAGGTGAGCGCGCCGGCCTTCACGCCAACGGCGCGCAGCGCCGCCACCTGGTCCTGCATCAGCGCGATCAACGGCGAGACCACGACGGTGAGCCCGGGCCTCAAGAGCGCAGGCAGCTGGTAGCAGAGCGACTTGCCGCCGCCAGTTGGCATGATCGCCAGCACATCCTCGCCCTCCAGGACGGAGCGGACGATCTCTTCTTGTCCGGGCCGAAACTCTGGATAGCCCCAGACCCGGCGCAGGGCCTCCCGCGCGGCGTCCAGCGGCGTTTGAGCCGTCTCTGAGCGCGCCTCTCCGTCCGCTGCGGGCGTGTCAGCCTCCGGTTGGCTGAAATCGCCGGGCGCGAAGTTGAAATCGAACGCGTTCTGGAATTCCCCGCTGGGCGACGCGTCGCCAGCGGCGGGGACCAGCGGATCGCCGATCAGCGCATCCCCCGGCCTGTGCCCTGGCCTGTTCCCCGGCCCGCTCCCCGGCCCGTTCCCCGGCAACTCCCCTGCGCCCATGCGCTCTCTCCATATCGCTCCTGATCGCCAGTTACGGGTCGGCGGCGTCCGAGGTCTAGGCGAACAGAAGATGAACGACACAACATGTCGCGTTTCTTTCTGCGCGGCCCTTTGGTCGACCTCTTGTGAGGCGGAATGCGATCGGAGATGTTCGACGCGCAATCGCGGAGGATGCGCGCCATGGCGGAGTGGAGCGAACAGGCGCTGGGGCTAAGCGGCGCGACGCGGATCGGTCCGCCGGGGCCCGCCGCCTTCACCGATGTGGCGGTGGACAGTCGCGCGGTGACGCCTGGGGCGCTGTTTGTGGCGCTGCGGGGCGTCGCGGTGCATGGCGCGGCCCATGCGCCGGCGGCGCTTGAAGCGGGGGCGGCGGCGCTTCTCACGGATCTCGACGGCGCCGTCCTGGCCATGCGTCTGCTGGCGGAGCGCGGCCGGCCGGCCGCGCCCATCTATGTGGTGGAAGACCCAAGGCGCGCGCTCGCCGCGGCGGCGGCCGTCCTGGCGCCGGGGCGCCCCGAGACGGTGGTGGCGGTGACGGGCACCAACGGCAAAACCTCCGTCGCCAGCTTCACCGCCCAGCTGTTCGCGGCGCTTGGCCACACATCAGCGACGTTCGGCACCACAGGCCTCCGCAGTTGGAACCTGCCCGCCAATCTCAACGAGCCCCAGAGCCACACCACGTTGGAGCCGCTGGCGCTGCATCGGCTGCTGGCGCGCCTGGCGCGACAAGGCGTGACCCACGCCGCCATGGAGGCCTCGAGCCACGGCCTGGCGCAGCGGCGGGTGGACGCGGCGGCGCCCGACGCCGCGGCGCTCACGAACATCACGCGGGATCATCTCGACTATCACCAGGACGCCGAGGCCTACGCCGCGGCGAAGTTGCGCCTGTTCAGCGCTGTCACGCCGCCCGGCGCGGCGGCGGTGCTCAACGCCGATGATCCGATCTTCACCGTCGCGGCGGCGCTTTGCGCGGCGCGGGGCTTACGCGTGTCCTCCGTGGGGCGCGCGGCCGAGGCCACGCTGCGGCTGGTGGCGGTGGATGCGGATTTGAGCGGCCTCACCCTGCGCTTCGCCCATGGCGGCGCCGAGCATCGGCGGCGTATTGGGCTGGTGGGGCGCTTCCAGGCGGAGAACGCGCTCTGCGCCGCGGCGCTCTGCCTCGGCGTCGGAGAAGAGCCGGGCCCGGTGTTCGACGCGCTGGAAGGGCTGGAAGGCGTGCGCGGCCGCATGGAGCTGGCGGCGCGGCGGGCGAACGGGGCGGGCGTGTTTGTCGATTACGCCCACACGCCCGATGCGGTGGCCACGGCGCTGGCGGCGCTCCGGCCCCACACGCCGGGCCGATTGCACATCGTGCTCGGCGCTGGAGGGGACAGGGATCCGGGGAAGCGGCCGGAGATGGGCCGGGCGGCCATGGCGGCGGACCGGGTGACCATCACCGACGACAATCCGCGGAGTGAAGATCCGGCGACGATCCGCGCGGCGATCCTGGCCGCCTGCCCTGAGGCCAGTGAGCTGGGCGACCGGGCGGAAGCGATCCTGACAGCGGTCGACGCGCTTGGCCCCGGCGATGCGTTGCTGATTGCGGGGAAGGGCCATGAAAGCGGTCAGGAGGTGGCGGGCGTCCACCACCCGTTCGATGACGCCGAGCAAGCCCGCGCGGCGGTGCTCGCGCTCGATGGTGAGGATGGCAAGATCATCGAGCGGTAGCGCGGTGTTGGTCTCCCCCGTTCTCGCTGGGGCGCTATTGGGGGCTGTGGGTCCGGACGGGGCGCGCCCGCTCCGGGGTGGCGCTCGAGACGGCGGCGCGGCGCGGTTATGGAGCCGCGACTCCTTAGCTTGGGGCTTAGCGCGAGCGTCGACATGCGCCCGCCCTGGGGGGCGGGGCGGGCGCGGCCCGTGCTGGTCGCACGGGCTGGGGTCTGAGCGGCGGTGGTGGCGCTACTGGTGGACCCGGGGCGCGCCCGCTCCGGGGGGGCGTTCGAGACGGCGGCGCGGCGCGGTTTATGGAGCCGCGACTCCTTAGCCTGGGGCTTAGCGCGAGCGTCGACATGCGCCCGCCCGGGATGTTGTGGGAGGGGGCGGAGCGTGCGCGGCCCGTGCTGGTCGCACAGGCTTGGGCTCTTGGCGGCGGGGGAGGCGCGACCGTGGGAACGGGCGCTCGCCCCGGCGCTAGGCGCGCGGCACCATGCG
>JBCCTM010000225.1:0-5765 GCA_039198535.1 Pseudomonadota bacterium | reverse complement strand
GAGGAACAGCGCCGCGAGAAACCCCATGGCCGCCGCTGTGGCGAAGACGATCCAGGCGGAGCGCCAATCGGTCGGCAAAATTCGGGCGGCGTTGGCGGGCTGAAGCGGCTCGGCGAGGGGCGTTGGCGTCTGCGGCGTCGGATCGACGGGTTTCGCCGCCGTGGCCCCCGCGTCCACGGCGCGTGGCTCACGCCCCGCCGCGCCGCCATCGTCCTGTCGCCGATCTTCGGCCCACGCTCTCTCCGCGGCCAAAGCCCGCGCGTCTTCCGCGCTCAGCGGCGGCTCCTCCACCCGGACCGGCGCGCCGTCCGCGCCGGGGGATCGTCCGCCACTCCTCATGACGCCCGCTCCATCCTCTCCGCGCCCGCGCCGCCGATCAGTCGGCCGCGCTCCAAACGCAAGGAGGCGGCGCCGAGGGACGCGGCCATCCTCGGGTCATGGGTCGCGATGAGAACCACACGCTTCAGCGTGCGCATCTCTTGGAACAGGGACATGATCCGAGCCGCCATGGCGGGGTCGACGCTGCCGGTGGGTTCGTCCACCAAAATCACATCCGGCACCGTGACCATGGCCCGGGCGATCGCGACGCGCTGGCGCTCGCCGCCTGACAGGGCGCTCGGCCGGGCGGAGAGTTTGTCCCGCAACATGACCCAATCGAGCATTTCGAGGACGTCGCCGCGGAAACGGGCCTCGGCCTCGCCTGCGACAACCAAGGGCAGCGCCACATTCTCATAAACCGTGAGATGGTCGAGCAACCGATGCTCCTGGAACACGACGCCCATGGCGCGTCGGATCAACGTGACATCGGCCCGCGAGAGCTGCTCGGCGTCGCGGCCGAAGAAGGTCAAGCGCCCGGCGCTGGGGCGACGCCCCAGATAGAGCAGGCGCAGCAAAGAGGATTTCCCCGCACCGGACGGGCCGGTGAGCACATGGAGGCTGCCCGGCTCCAACGTCAGCGAGACGTCCCGCAACGCTTCCGAGCCGTCGTCATAGCGCAAATCGACCCGTTCTAGTCGGATCATTCTCGCACACCTCTCATGCGACGCTCGGCGCTCCGTTCAGCGCTTGAGGCCACGCGCATCAACAACTCGCAAAGCCCTCAATGCTTGCCCAGCGGACCCTATTCGGATATTTAACAAAAGCGGGTTAATCACAATTTCCGATCAACCTAAACCGATCATTACAGGCTCTCATGATCGTCACATGCCCTGAATGCGCGACTAGGTATGACGTGGCGGACGCCGCGTTCAGTTCCGGCGGGCGCGCGGTGCGTTGCAATCATTGCGGCTGCGAATGGTACCAAATCGGCCCTCGCGGCGCGCGGGGCGGAGGCGGGCGCCAAGCTTCTGAAGACGATTATGACGGCGCGTATGCCGACGGGCTCCAAAGAGAGTTTGACGAAGAGCCTTATGAAACTTTCGGCGACCACGCCGATGACGCCCATGCCGGGGCCTTTGGCGGCGCTGCTGAACCAGCGGCCCCAGCGAGACGGCCGCGGCGAGGCGCGGAGGACCGCCTGCCTCTGGCGCGTCGAGCGGCCGGGGCGCGCGAGGGAGGAGCCATTGACGGGTCTCCTCAGCAGGCCTCGCCGGAGCGTCGACCAGCGCGCCGCAGCCGCAGCGGCGGGCGTCCAGCCGGCCCCGCCTTGCCGGCCTCACCCTCCCGGGGACGCGCCGGAAGACGGGGCGTGTCCCCCCGATCCATCCTGTTCCCCCTTGGCGGGGTCGCCATCGCGGCGGCGGTCGGCGCTGTCATGTTCTTGGGGCCGCCGGCGGGTCTAAGCCTCACGGCGCTCACCGGCGTCGGTTCGGCGAATGTCGAGGCAGAAGCGCTCACAGATCTCGCCGCCGCCGAGTTGGAGACAAGCGAGACATCCGCCCGTTCGCCTGCGCAAGCCTCAGCCGCCGCAGGCATCGTCTTTGTTGAATTCAAATACGATTTGGTCGAACGCGCCGACGGCCCGGCGCTAGAGGTATGGGGACGGGTCGCCAATAACGGCCCCAATCAGACGGACGCTCCCATCATCGAGATCGTGTCTCGGGACAAGGAGGGCAAAGCGCTGCAGCGCTGGCTCGCTCAGCCCGACGTTCTAAAAATCGACCCGGGAGAAAGCGCGCGCTTCCGGTCCCGGATGATGTATCCGCTCGAGCCCGTGCATGACGTGGATTTCGTCATCGCGGCGCGGTGAGCGCGGGGCCTGCGCCCATCCAGAATACGCCCGCCAGTCCGGGTCGACGCTGTCCTGAGCGGCCGGGCCCCGTTTAGCGGAACCGCTCCAGCAGCCGTTGTAGATACTCGCGTTCGGCGGGCGTGCGTTGGCGGTCGCCAAGGCGGCGGCGGAGCTCATTCAGGATCTCCCGTGCTTGCCCCCTGCTGAGGTTCTCGCCGTCCGCGCCGAGGACGCGCTCTCCATCGCCGGTGAACGCGTTGTCGCCCGAGCCGCCTGGGCCGCCGCGCTCGCTCCGCTGCAGCGGATTGCGCGAGGCGTTGGCGTCGGCGTCCCGGCCAAACGCGCCCCGCTCCGCGCCGCCACTGTCGCGCCGTTCGCCAGCTTCGGCCGTATCGGACCGCTCCTGGCCAGGTTGCAACGCTTCCCGAGCCGCCCGACCGCCATCGCGCATGGCGTCCGCGGCGCGCATCTGCTGCTCCGCCGCTTCACCGGCTTCACGGTCGCGCAACGCTTGTTCGGCGCGCTCCATGGACCGCTCCGCGCGGTCCAACGCCCGCTCCGCCCGCTCCAATGCCTCAGCGCGCGCCGCCCGATCCTCGGCGCTTTCCTCCGCGCCGGCCGCGGATCCGGCGGCGTCCAGATCGCGCCGCAGATCCCGCAGCGCATCCCGGAGCGCCTGTTGATCTTGGCGCATCTGCTCCAGGCTGCGGCCGCCCATGGGACCGCGGCCCTCGCCGCCCCGCTCGCCGCGCCCCGCTTGGTCCTGACCCTCAGGCCCGGCCTCGCCCGGCGTCGAGCCGCGTTGACCCTGACCGCCTTGACCCTGGCCCTGCTCGCCACGTTGTCCAAATTGCTGGCCGCTCTGGCCCTGCTCCCCCTGTGGCCCTTGTTGGCCCTGTTGACCCTGCTGCCCTTCCTCGCCCTGCTGGCCTTGTTCCGCGCGTCGGCGGTCCAGAAATTCGTCGTAGGATTCCTCGGCGAGCCGCTGTTGGCGCTCGATCATGTCCTGGAGCTGCTCAAGCTCGCTCTGTTCCCGCCCGGGCTCGCCGTCGCCCGCCTGTTGCGAGCGACCGCCGGGCTGCAAATTGTTGAGCAGTTGCTCGAGCATGGAGAGCATCTGCTCGGCCTCGCTCATCTCGCCGTTCTGCGCCGCCTCCTCGAGCGCGCGGAGCATCTCTTGCAGCTGATTGCCGGATAGGGTCTGGCCCTCCTGCTGCATCTGCTGAGCGAGCTCAGGGTTCCGCTCCGCCAACTCGCGGAGGGCTTGGAGATATTCGCCCACCGCCTCGCGCAGCTCCTCCATCAGCTGCGCGATCTCTTCAGGAGGCGCGCCCCGCTCAATCGCTTCGCGCAGACGCCTCTGCGCCCGCGTCAGCCGCTCCCGCGCATTGTCGAAGCCGGTGTCCTCCAAGATCTCCGCCGCCGCGTAGAGCGATGCCAGGATGGCGCTCTTGTCCTCAGCGACGCGATCCGCCGTGACGGCTTTGTCCAGTCGGTCGACCGCAGTGCGGGTCACCAGATAATCGCCCGACCGGCGGAAATACTCCTCTGGCCGCTTGATGCCGGCCATCAGGATCCGGTTGGCCCGCGCGGCGCGCTCGACGTTCCAGGAAATCGCGCCGCGCTGCTCGATCAACGCTTTGGCCACCGGCTCGGAGAAAAGACGGCCGGGCAGAATAAAGCGCGCGGGCTCAGACATCGCCTTCTGGCCAGCGGCGTCCTCCACTTCCAGCGTCATCACCACGGGCAAGCCAACCCAGGGGTGCTTCTCAAAGGTCTCCGAGACAATCTCCGCATCTTCAGCGGGGTCGAGGGAGGCGAGCGTGTCCGCCGCCGCCCGTTGCGGCGGGATCGGCAGGTCGAGGATCACGGGCTCCTGCGCCTCGGGCGGCGTCGGCAGATCCGCCGCCGGATCCAGCACGATCCGCGCCGTCGCCTGGGCGACGCCGTAATCATCCGCCGCGACGAAAGAGAAGGCCATCTCCGCGTCCGCCGCGCGCTCGGGCGGCTCGACATAGGCGACCGTCGGCTCCGTGTCTGGGATGATCTCGAACCGCAGATCCGCCAGCGGCCCATCCACGCCGCCGGCTTCCAGGCGCAGCGCGGTGTCGGACGACAGCTCGAACTCCGCCGCGTAAACGCCCTCGCCCTCATCGCTCAACGCGACGCCGCCCTCCGGCGTTGGCGAGACCGACAGCGAAGGCCGTCCGGCCGCGTGGAAAACCCGCACGGACACCACCGTCCCCACCGGCGTGCGGCGGGCGCTTAAGCGATCTTCCGCCGTCGCGAAGTACAAGGGCGGCAACCCTGTGTAGTCCGGCGGCGACGCCCACAGCTCCACGCTGGTGGGCGCGTCGCCCGATCCGCCGAGCCCGAGCGGCGCGAAAGCGTCGCTCAAATCACGCCCGGGCGTGAACAAAAGGGCCGCGAGCAGCGCCAGAACGGCGAAAAAGCGCAGCGCGAATGGATCGCGAGCCCCTCCTACTTTCAAACTCGGCCAGCGCGGGCGCACCCGCCTGGCGCGGTCTGTGACGCGGCGTTGATGGGCGCGCCAGAGCGCCTCCGCATCCGGCGCGTCTCGCCCGAGCTCGATCTCTTCATCGAAACTCGCCACGGGGCGATCGGGAGCCCCTTCATCGAGCCTTGCTCGGCCTTCGGCGAGCGTCGGGCGCGCGTAACGCCGCCAACCATACCGCGCCGAAGCGACGACAGCGGCCAAAGCCGCCAGCAGCGCCGCGCCGCGCGCCACCGATCCGAAAGCGGCCCCGCCCCAATCCGCCGCGGCCTCGCCGAGGGCTCCAAAAAGACCGAATGAAAAGGCGGCGAAACCGGCGAACACCGCCGCAAACATCGGCCAAAAACTTGAAACGGCGCGCTCAACGGCGATCGCGGTCCGCGCAAACCGCGCCTTCCGCTCCAAGCTCTGCGCCGTGAGCCGGCGCGCGGCCTCAGCGCCAAAAAGGCCATCGCCCGACCCGCCGCTTTTCGGGTCGCGATAGAGCCCTCTGGCGCGCTCAGAGGCGGCCTGGTCGCCTCCCGGGTCCGACGTTGTCCGCTCAGCCATCGCTCACCCTCATTCCGACGCGCACGCGCTGATCGTCACTTCAACCAATCCGGGATCTGATCACGGCTGATCATCTCGTCATAAGTGGGGCGCGCGCGAACCACGGCGAACGCGTCGCCCTCCACCAGCACCTCCGGCGTCAGCGGTCGCGAATTATACTCCGAGGCCATGGACGCGGCGTATGCGCCCGCCGTCCGAAACGCCAGCAACGCGCCCGCCTCCAGCTTTGGCAAGGGCCGTTCCTTTGCGAAGATATCCGCCGTCTCGCAGACGGGCCCAACCACATCGACGGGCTCGAGCGCCGCGTCCGGCGCGGGCTCCTCCACCGGCTCAATGTCATGCCACGCGTCATACATGGCCGGGCGCAGCAAATCGTTCATCGCCGCATCGCAAATCAGGAAAATCCGGCCCTCGCCTTGTTTGCGGTAGATCACCTGGGACACGAGCACTCCGGCGTTCCCAGCGATCAGTCGCCCCGGCTCCACCACGATCTGCGCGCCGAGGTCGCCGACGGTTCGCCGGATCACCGCG
>JBCCTM010000224.1:0-5802 GCA_039198535.1 Pseudomonadota bacterium | reverse complement strand
CGCGATCACACGGTAGCCGCGCTCAGCGAAGGCGTCGCTCTGGGTCCGCCAGAGCCTGCTGTCATCGGGCCAACCATGCAGCATCACCACGGTTCTAACGGCTGCGCCGCCGTTCGCCTCCGCGTCGTTCCCTGTGTCGCGCACATGATATCGCGCCCCATCAATCTCGATTTCCATCCGGTGTTCCTTTTCCATTCGCCCCGGCGTTGACGGGCTAAAGCGGCCATCCGCGCGCGCGGCGGGTCACCCGGGGCTGTCGCTTTCTCCATCGACCAGCGTAATAGAAACAATTACCTTCGCGTCATCGTGGACAAACAGGAGACGGGGCGCATGGCGGAGAGCAGCGACGACGACGGCGATGATCCTCCGGCGTTCGGGCCGCAGCTCCGGGCGCTGCGGGTGGAGCGGCGTCTCTCTCAGATGGCGCTGGCGCTGACGGCGGAGGTCAGCCAACGGCATCTGAGTTTTCTGGAGAGCGGGCGCGCGCAGCCGGGTCGAGCGGTGGCGGCGCGCCTTGCGGCGGGCCTTGGGCTGTCTCCAGACGCCGCGAACGTCCTGATGGCGGCGGCCGGCTTTGCGCCGCTCTTTCCCCAGCGCGGCTTCGGCGATCCTGAGATGGCCCCTTTACGCAGCGCCGCCGAGCATGTGCTGCGCGGCCATGCGCCCTATCCCGCCATCCTCATCGACGACATTGGCGATATCCTGGACGCCAACCCGGCCTTTGACGCCGCATTGGCCCTGTTGGGGGATCCGGAGACGCTGTGGCGCCGGACCCATCAGAGCGCCGATCCACGCGCCGCGCCGCCCCGCCGGAATCTTTATCGGCTCACGCTGCATCCCGAGGGCACGGCGGCGGCGCTCCTCAACTTCGACGAAGTGGTCCGCGCCACCTTGCAACGCCTGCTGGCCGGGCGAGAGCCATCGCCGCGCCTGCGGTCGCTGGTGGCGGAGATCGTCGCATGGCCTGGGATTGACCCGAGTTGGGCGCGCCCGCGATGGGGACCGCCCCCGGCGCCGATCATGGCCGAGCGCTATCAGGCGCGCGGCCGTGTGCTCAGCGTTTTCGCGGTCGTCACCAAGCTCAGCGCCGCGCCCGACGCCGCCGCCGCGGGGCTCAGCGTCGAGAGTTATTTCCCCGCCGACGCCGCGACACAGGCCGCTTTTGAAACGCTTTGAGCCGCCCCGATGAGCCGCCTCTGGGGAGCGCTCATTCCCTGCGCGGCTGCGCCAGCCGCCAGCGCAAATGGCTGCGCACGGCCGGCCATTCTGCGGCGACAATGGAATAGCATGCGGTGTCGCGGAGGGTCCCATCCGCCATGCGCGTATGCGCCCGGAGGATCCCATCGAGTTGTGCGCCGAGCCGCTCGATCGCCCGCCGCGATTGCAGGTTCAACCGATGGGTGCGGAACTCCACCGCGACGCAATCCCAGGTCTCAAACGCTTGGGTCAGCAGCAGCAGCTTCGCCTCAGTGTTGAGCGGTCCCCGCTGGGCGCGGGGCGTGATCCAGGTCGACCCGATCTCCACCCGCGGCAGAGCGTGGTCGATGTTCATGTAAGTCGTCATGCCGACCGCCGCGCCGCCGGCGTCCAGGAGCGTGAAAGGGAGCATGCGCCCGGCGTCACGCTCCGCCAAGCGACGGTCGATCTCGGCGGCCATCTCCGTGGCGGAGGGAACGCTGGTGTACCAAAGCCGGTGGAGCGCGCCCGCCGCCGACGCGCGCTTTAGCCCCTCGGCGTGATGGTGGGACAGCGGCTCCAGGGTGACATGCGTTCCCTTCAACTGCAGATCGATCGGGCCCAGACGCGCCATGAAAATTTCCGATCATACTTTTCGAAAATATCGTTTCCCGAGGTTTTGCCGGGAAGGGTCGCCCCGGGGGCCGCCTCGCGCAGCGCCCCGGGGCGTGTCGACCGCAACCGTCGAGCGCGCTTAGGCGGGCGCGCCGGGGAACAATTTGCGCAAGCCCGCTTCCGACGCGTCCGCCACGCCCCGCTCGGTCACCAAGCCCGTCACCAGCCGCGCCGGCGTCACATCGAAAGCGGGGTTGGCCGCGTCCGACCCCGGAGACACCACGCGCGCCTCCACCACAGCGCCCTCCTCGGTCCGGCCCGCCAGATGGGTGACCTCCCGCGCGCTCCGCTCCTCGATGGGGATCTCCGCCACGCCGTCGGTCACGCGCCAATCGATGGTGGGGGAGGGCAGACACACATAAAACGGCACGCCATTATCCTGCGCCGCCAGGGCTTTGAGATAGGTGCCGATCTTGTTGCAGACATCGCCCCGGCGGGTCACCCGGTCCGTGCCGACCAGGCAGAGATCCACCTCGCCATGCTGCATCAAATGGCCGCCCGCGTTATCGACGATCACGCTATGGGGCACGCCGTGATTATGCAGCTCCCATGCGGTCAGGAACGCGCCTTGGTTGCGGGGGCGGGTCTCGTCGACCCAGATGTGCACGTCCAGGCCCGCGTCATGCGCGAGGTACATGGGCGCGGTCGCCGTGCCCCAGTCGCAGGTGGCGAGCCAGCCCGCGTTGCAATGGGTGAGGATACGGACGCGTCCGCCGGTGCGCTCGGCGGCGGCGCGGATCAGGCCGAGGCCCGCCTCGCCGATGGCGCGATTGATGGCCACATCCTCCTCCACCAGCGCGCCGGCCTCAGCCCAGGCGCGTTCCCGGCGCTCCGAGGGCGCGAGCGGACGCAGAACCTCGCCGACCCGCTCCAACGCCCAGGCGAGGTTGATGGCGGTGGGCCGGGTGGCGGCCAAACGCCGCCGGGCCGCTGCGAGATTGCCGTCCGAGGGATCCTCGCCCATGGCCAGCGCCAGGCCATAGGCGGCGGTGGCCCCGATCAAAGGCGCGCCGCGCACGGCCATGTCCGCGATGGCGCGGGCGGCGTCGGCCTCGGTGGCGAGCGCGGCGATTTCCAAGGCGAAGGGCAGCTTACGCTGATCAATGATCTTCACCGCGCCGTCTTCGACGAAGATCGGCCGCATGGCTCGCCCGTTCACGCGCATATCATGTCCTCAGTTCCCCCTGACGACCCTCTCCTGCGGGGTGAGCTCCGGGAGGATGTAAACAGGGCCACCCTGACGTCCAACATCCCCCGGGACGGTGCGTCAAGCGGCGGCCCTGCGCGACGGCCGCCGTGGGCCTCGCCGCTTTCTCCGATGGGCTGTTTCGACGCGGCGCGGGTCAAGCCCTTCGCGAACGGCGCGCGGGGGCCTTAATGGCCCCAAGCGGCGTCTCTCCCTGGGCGTGGAGGGACGATCCCTCCGTTTGGAGAGCGGAGCAACTGCGCCCGCTCAACTTTGCGCCAAGCGCCAAGCGATGCGCCGCGCTTTCATTTGATCGCGAACGGCGCGTGAGGGCCTCAATGGCCCTGAGCGGCGTGTCTCCCTCGGCGCTTTTGTCTCATCTCTCGCGTTACAGACGCTGTGACCGCGCTGGCGCCCACAATTGAGGCGGGGCGTCCGCGCGCCCGCTGACGCCGTGGGGCGCTGCAGGATTAGGCGAGGCGCGGCGGACGCGCAGCAGCCCCGCGAGCGCGCCAGGCGAGCACCCGATCCGCGCGGTCATCTGGTTTCCCGACGCGCCGTCAGCGTTTGCGCGCCACAATGTAGCGACTGGGCGCGGGGTGGTCGCCCGCTTCGAGGATCTCAAAGCCAGTCGAGACGACCAGGGCTTCAAAGTCGTCCGGGTCCATGAAGCGGACGAACGGCGCTTTGCCGAAGAATTGAAGGAGCGGCAGAGCCAGCCGGATAAGCCGGAATTTGAGCGGGGCGCCGTTCCGCGGCTCGCAGACGGTTTTTGAAATGAACACGCCGCCTGGCTTGAGGAGCCCGTGGACCCGTCGCAGGGCGCCCTCGCCATCCTCGATCAAGTGGAGCAGATTGAGGGCTAGAACGGCGTCGTAGCCCGCTGCAGTGGAACCCGCGGCTGGGTTTGCGCCTGTAATCGCCGCGTCTAGCGCCCCGTCGAACAGGTTCGCCGTGACGAAGTCGACATTGCGCAGGCCCGCCTCCAGCGCTTTCGCGCGCCCGATCCCAACCATGACGCTGGAGATGTCGCTTGCGACGATCCGGCGGACCCCGTTGGCGAGCCGAAGCGCGGTCGAACCCGTGCCGCAGCCGAGCTCCAGGACCGTATCTGTAGGGGTGAGATAACTGCGGGTCCGCCCAAGGGTGTACTCATAGGCGTCCACATCGCCGATGGGCGATTTGGCGTAGGCCTCGGCGGCCTTGTCCCAGAACATTTCGGCGGTCTGCATCAAACAGGTCTTTCGTGCTGCGTTTGCGTTGAGACGCTTGCATACGCATACGCATACCGGGGATAAATTGGGAGATTTCGTTGGCCAGGTATACGGAAAACAATGAATTGGCGGGACATCGCATTCGACTGGAACCAGGCGCGGGCTTTCCTCGCGACCGCTGAAGAAGGCTCGCTCTCCGCTGCGGCGCGCGTCCTCGGGCAAACCCAGCCAACGCTCAGCCGGCAGGTGTCGGCGCTGGAGGACCGGCTGGGCGTCATGCTGTTCGAGCGCGGCGGGCGCAAGGTGGCGCTGACCCAGGCTGGGGTTGAGCTTCTGGATCACGTGCGGACCATGGCCGTTGCAGCCAACAGGATGACGCTCGCCGCGTCCGGACAGTCCCAGAGCGTGGACGGGCTGGTTCGCATCACCGCGTCCGATTTGATGTCGGCCTACGCGTTGCCCCCGGCCATGACCGCGTTGCGGTCCTCGGCTCCGAAGCTGGAGATCGAACTGGTCGCCGACAACGATGTCCGCGACCTCGTGCGCCGCGAAGCCGACATCGCCATCCGACATGGCCGGCCCGAACAGCCCAACCTGGTCGCGAGGCTCCTGCGCGAGGAGACCGCCCGGTTCTACGCCACTGAAGCCTACCTGCGGGCGCATGGCGCGCCGACGCTCGACGGCGATCTATCGCGGCATCGGTTTGTGAGCTTCGGCGACAGCGGGCGCATGCTCGACTATCTGAGGCCGCTTGGCTTGGACCTCACGAAAGCGAACTTTTGCATGGTCTCGAATTCCGGCGTGGTCGCGTGGGAGATGGCGCGGGCCGGGCTCGGCGTCGCCGTCATGTCCGACGACATCGCCCGCCGGTTTCCCGACGTTCAGCCGGTTTTGACTGAGATCGCCCCGTTCAGCTTTCCGACCTGGCTCGTCACGCATCGCGAATTGAGCACCAGCCGTCGGATCCGGCTGGTGTTCGACCATCTTGCGGCCTTTTTGTCGCCCTGAGCGCTCGCCCTCCGCAGCCACGGCCGCCAGCCCGCGCCGTCGCCAGCGGCGATCGCTTTAGGAGAAAGCGCGGCGCATCATGTTGCTGAGGCTGTCGACGATCGTGACCGCCACGAGGATCACCAGCATGATCGCGCCGACCTGGGGGTAGTCGAGCAGGCGCAACGACCCGACAAGCTCGGTGCCGATGCCGCCCGCCCCGACCATGCCCATCACCGTCGACGCCCGAAAATTATACTCCCAACGGTACATCGCCACATCGGCGAACTTTGGGAAAACCTGCGGCGTCACCCCATGGGTGATCACCTGCATGCGCGTGGCCCCGGTCGCTTCCGCCGCCTCAATGGGCGCTCGATGCGCGTGCTCGATGGCTTCTGCGAAGAACTTGCCGACCATGCCCACCGAGTGCAGCCCCAGCGCCAGGACGCCGGGGAGCATGCCAAACCCAACGGCGGCGACAAAGACGATGCCCATGATCAACTCGGGGATCGCGCGCAATGTGTTGAGCACCAGACGGGCCGCTTGGTAAGCGGCGGCGTTCGG
>JBCCTM010000223.1:0-5820 GCA_039198535.1 Pseudomonadota bacterium | reverse complement strand
GGCGTTTGACCAAGGCGGCGCGCCGGTTTCCAGGCGCGCCGCAGGGTCGTTTTCAGATACCGGGCCCGCGACCTACACCCGGCGGGCGGTCATCCAAGCTGCTCTCGCCAAGCCTGTCTCCCCGATGCGCGGAGAACCCTTGGCCACTTTGGCTCGGACAAACACTCGCGTCATCAGATCACCTCCTTTCGGTTGTTTCGTCATACGAAGGAAGATGACGCATCTCCGCCCAGGCGCAAGAACAAGTTGGGGGAGACGCAAGATATAGCGGCGCCCGCCCCAATATGAGGCGCCAAGGCCGCACTGCCGTCTTTCTGCGCAGTGAAGCGCTCAAGCGGCGCGGCTACTCGGCGGCCCTTGCGGCGCTCTTGCGGGCGTCGGCTCGAGCCTCCGCTCGCGCCATCTCGATGTAGAGCGCCCGCAAGCGCCGGGTGATGGGCCCTGGCGCGCCGTCGCCCAGGGGCGCGCCGTCCAGCCGGGTCACCGGCGTCACGAACGTCGAGGCCGAGGTGACGAACGCCTCCGCCGCGGCGCGCGCCTCGGCCACCGTGAAGGCCCGCTCTGTCAGTTGCAGGCCCTCCGCCTCCACAAGGCGAAGCACGGCGCGTCGGGTGATCCCATGCAGGATGGCGTTGGACCGGGGGCGGGTGAGGATCTCCCCAGCTGTCGTCACGATATAGGCGTTGTTGGAGCTGCCCTCGGTCACACGCTCCACGCCATCGTCATCCGCCTCCACCATCCAGGCGTCATCGGCCCCGGCGGCGCGGGCTTGCATCTTGGCCCAGGAAGCGGGGAGCAGATTGACGGTTTTGATGTCGCGCCGCTTCCAGCGGAGATCGGGGACGCAAGCCACAGCGAGCCCGCGCTGGGCCACGGGGTCGTCGATGATGCGCTTGGCCTGCGTGAAAGCGATCAGGCTCGGCGGCGTCTCGGCGCTGGGCCAATCGAAGCTCCGCTCGGCCACGCCGCGGCTGACCTGCAGATAAACCACGCCTTCGACCAGCTGATTGCGCGCGATCAGCGTCCGCTGCATCGCCTCGATCTCCGCATCGCGCCCCGGCGAGGGGATCGACAGCGCCTCGAGCGAGCGCCGCAGCCGCGCCATATGAGCGGCGTTGTCCACCAGCCCGCCCTCGAGGACGGAGCTGACCTCATAGACGCCGTCCCCAAACAGAAAGCCCCGATCAAACACCGATACCATCGCCTCGGCCGCCGGCGCGTAGGCGCCATTGACGTAGACCACGCGCGGCGGGCCATCGGACGGATCGGGAGGGGGAAAAGGCGTGTGGGTCATCGTCTCGGAACAGGTCTCAGTCGCGGCGGATCATCATGCTCGATGGACATCGAAGCAAGCCGACGATCCCACGCGACGCTTACGCCGCCGGCGCCGCCTGCGCCAAGAGCTTCGGAATGTTCTCCGCCGCCCGAGGCGTGGCCTCCTGGATACGCTCAAACAGCGGCTTGAGCGCTGGATCCTCCCGATCCCCGCTGCGGACCAGGCGGCCCAGGGCGTCGAGGCGCGTGGAGCGGTAGAAGGCGCGCAACTGCGGATTGCGGTTCCAGGCCATCTGGTTGAGCTGCTGATGCAGCGTCGTGCGCAGGAAGTCCGCGCTCACATCCGTCACGCCCGTGGGCAAGGCGTAGCTGTTCTTCTCTTCTTCCGGGGCGACCGTCTCGATCTCGGCGATCATGGCCGCGCTGAAGGCGGGCGCGGGGAAGCGCAGGAACTGCATCGTGATCCGGTTCTCCGCGAAGATCGGGACGGGCGGCTTCTTGGTGAGCGCGGAGGCGGTGCAGTTCACCACGAGGGTCTGCGCTGATGTCTGAAGCTTGCCGCCATCCAATGTGATCGCCTCCGCGTCGATCGCGCGGACATAGCCCTGGCGGATGATCTGCACGCTGCGCAGGGCGGCGCATTCGCGCTTACTGGCGCAGGCGGCGTGGAACATGGTGGGCCGCACCGCCGGGTCCACCCGCAGCCAGACCTCGCCCTGATCCATGCGGTCCTCAAACTCGTCCACGGACGCGGCGTAGGCCATGGCGTCGAGCTGGGCGGCGGTGAGCTCAACCATGCGTTTCAGGTGAGAGGGATGCGCCTGCAACCCCTCCCGGTTGTACACCCACGGGTCCCGCGGCGCGATCCAGCGGATCTGCTCCGCCCGCGCGCCGATGCCGATCAAAAACGTGACGGCGTCCATCCCCGTCTTGCCGGAGCCGATCACAACGAAATCTGAATGCTCTGTGGCCAGCGCCGGCAGCTCATGGGGCCCGATCAGTCTGGCCTCCGGATCGACCGGGAAAGGCGGCGGCGTCGTCTTTGGCACGGCGTTGGTGAAGTAACTCGCGTCGACGATCTTACGGGCCCCGATGGCCAATGCGTCGCCGGTCAGACACTGGCGGACCACGCCGTCCTCGCCCATCTCATGGGCCGGCAGATACTCGACGCGGCCCGATGGGATCAGCCGCTCATGCAGACAATGCTCATAATGCGCGATGATCTCCGCGCCGCGGGCGCAGTGGCCGAGCCCGGCGTTGAGCCCCGCCGTGTCCAGCCCGTCATGTCCGAGCGTCGCCGAATCCACGCCGTAGAGCACGGAAGGCGCGTGCAACCGGACGAAGGGGTAGCCGTCGACCCAATGGCCGCCCGGCAGCGCGCGGCGGTCGATGATGGCCATGGTGGCGGCGGAATTGGTGAGCAGCCGGTCCGCGAAACCGAGGCCAGTGGCCCCGGCTCCGACGATGAGATAATCGACGTCGATCACACTGGCCTCCCCACCTTTTTCTGTGTCGTACCGCCCTGCGGGCCAGAAAGTCGAGACCGGCCTCGCGACGCGGCGACCGTCCGGCGGCCCGCTCACCCCGGCCGCCGTGGCGCTTGATCGCGTTGTTTTTCCCAGCGCCCTGACAAACGGAACAGGGATCGCCTCGCGTTCAAGTCGGATGCGGGCGATGCGCGACAGGGAGATGGCGACGTGAGCGATGCTGGTGGAAACAGCGCCCGAGTGACCCCGTACGCGCCGTTGGCGCTGGCGCTGGCCCTGCTCTGCGTCGCCTGTGGCGAGGCGTCGTCTTGGGATCAAGACGCCGCATCCGCCCCGTCTGAGCCCGCGCCGCGCGACCGGAGCGCCGCCTCCGAGGCGCCATCACGCGGAGCCGAGGCGGGTGCCGTGGCGCGAGGCCAGGGCGGCCCCGGTCGGCGCGACCGGCGCGGCCGCGGGCGCCCGAAGCTGGTGACGACCGTGGCGGTGGCGCTGCAAACCGTAAATGACCGGATGGCCGCCGTCGGCACCGCCCGCGCCGCGCAACGGGCGACGTTGCTCACCGAGTCGGCCGGCGTGGTCGACGCGGTGCTGTTCCGCGCGGGCCAGCGCGTCGACGCCGGCGCGCCGCTGCTCCGTCTCGATCGGCGCGCGGAGGAGATCGCCATCCTCCGCGCCCGCTCCGCGCTTGAGTTGGCCCAAGCCACCGTGGATCGGCTGACGCGGCTCGGGGCCAACGCCACCGAAGTCGCCCGGCAGGACGCGCGGAACGCTCTCGCCGTCGCCGAGGCGGATCTGGCCGAGGCGGAGTATGAGTTTGACCGCAAGGAATTGCGCGCGCCCTTCACTGGCGTGGTCGGCCTGACGGAGATTGTCCCCGGCGCCTATGTGGCGGTGGGCGCGACCGTGGCGACGCTCGATAATCGCGACGCGCTGACGCTCGCCTTCTCGCTGCCCGAGCGCGCCATGGGCCTCGAGCTGCTGGGCAAAGCGATCCGCGCCAATGCGCGGGCGGAGCCGGGGCGCTTCTACGCCGGTGAGATCGTGGCGGTGGACAGCCGGATCGACGCGGCGACCCGGACCATCCCCGTCGAAGCGCGGTTGCCCAATCCGGAAGGGCGTCTGCTGCCGGGGTCGACCTATGCCGTGGTTGTCCGGCTGCGGGGCGAACGGGCGCCGACCGTCCCGTCGCTCGCCCTGCAATGGGACCGCCAAGGCGCCCATGTGTGGCGCGTGACGGCGGAGAACACGGTGGAGCGGGTGGATGCGGTGATCGTGAAGCGCGAAGGCGACCGGATAGCGCTCCGCGCCGCGTTGAACGCCGGCGACCGCATCGTGCATGAGGGCGGGGACGCGCTCTCGGCGGGGGACCGGGTCGTCTCTCCGGGCCAGGGCCGTCGCCGCGGGATGAGACGGCGACCCGAGGGGGAGGAGCGACGGCGCGGCGCGCCTGACCGCGCCGGAGGGGATCGCGGTCCCGCAGGTGGTCGCGCGCCATGACCGCGGAGGGCGCCAACGCCAGCGAGCCCGCGGGCATGGGCGGGATCGCCATCCTGGTCCGCCGTCCCGTGTTGGCCGCCGCCATCAGTCTGCTGATCGTCGTCGCCGGCCTCGCGGCGCTCATCGGGGTCGAGGTGCGGGAATTGCCCGACACCGACACGCCCGTGGTCACCGTCACCACCACCTATCCCGGCGCCGCCGCCGAGACCATCGACACAGAGATCACCAGCCTCGTGGAAGGCGCGGTCTCCCGCGTGGAAGGCGTGCGGCGCGTCTCCTCGAGCTCCAGCTATGGCCGCAGCCGCATCACGCTTGAATTTGGCGTCGGCGTGGACCTGAACGTCGCCGCGCAGGATGTGCGGGAGGCCGCCGCGCAGATCGAGCGTGAACTGCCCGACGACGCCGATCCTCCCCTCGTCGCCAAAGCGGACGCCGACGCCGATCCGATCATGCGGCTCACCATCTCCTCCCAGAGCCTCTCGAAAGACGCGCTGACGCAGCTGGTGGATGATCTGATCGTGGACCGCCTCGCCGCGGTGGAGGGCGTGGCGCAGGTGGACACCTATGGCGCGCAGCCGCGGATCCTAGAGGTGCGGGTGCGCCTCATCGATCTGGCCGCGCGCGGGCTCTCCATCGAGGATGTCGAGAACGCGCTCTCCACCGTCTCCATCAACGCCGCTGCTGGCGCCTTGGAGAGCGCGGATCAGTCCATCATCGTGCGCACTTTGGCCCGCGCCAATACGCCAGAGGCCATCGAAGCGCTGGAGATCACGCCTGAAACCAAGATCGGCGACATCGGCTTTGTGCGCTGGACGCTGGAGGACGCCGCCTCTCTCACCCGCGCCAATGGCGGCGACGCCGTCGGCCTCTCCATCATCCGCCAAGCGCAATCGAACACCATCCAGATCTCGTCGGCCGTCCGCGCGGAGGCGGCGCGGCTGCGGGACGAGCTGCCCGGCGATGTGATCCTCGCCGTCACCACCGATGACGCCGTGTTCATCCAGGGCTCGATCCGCGAGGTGGCCACCAGCTTGGTCCTCGCCACGGTGATCGTGATCCTGGTGATCTTTCTGTTCTTGCGCTCCGCCCGCGCGACGTTGGCGCCGGCCCTGGCGATCCCGATTTCGATCCTGGGCGCCATCGCCGCGATCTGGCTCGCCGGGTTCTCCATCAACATCATCTCCCTGCTGGCGTTGGTGGTGGCCACAGGCATCGTCGTCGACGACGCCATCGTGGTGCTGGAGAACATCGTGCGCTGGCGGCGCAAGGGCGTCGGACCCATGGCGGCGGCGGCGCTCGGCGCCCGGGAGATCGTGTTCGCCGTGCTCTCCACCACGGCGGTGCTGGCGGCCGTGTTCATCCCCATCTCTTTCCTGCCCGGCAAGGCGGGCGGGGTGTTCGCTGAATTCGGCTTTGTCCTCGCCTTCGCCGTGGCGGTCTCCTCGGTGGTCGCGCTGACGCTCTGTCCCATGGTGGCCGCGCGTGTGGTGGGATCGATTGAGCCCGATCCGGATCAAGCGCAGGCGGCGGGTGCAAGGCCGGCTTATTCGCCAGGGATCGC
>JBCCTM010000222.1:0-5825 GCA_039198535.1 Pseudomonadota bacterium | reverse complement strand
GCGGCGATCTGAACGCCAGCCCGGTGGAGGCGGAGCGGCGCGACGAAATAGGAGCCATGGCGCGGGCCATGGAGGTGTTCCGAGAGAACGCCCTGGAGGTGCAACGGCTGAACGCCGAGCGCGAAGCTCAGGAAATCGCCCGGCGGCGGCAGATCGAAGCGCTGCTCCAAGGCATCGAGGTCCTCAACGGGGCGGATGAGATCTCGGAAATGTTCGATGGCGTTCTCCGCACGCTCGGCCGCTTGGTCGAGTTTGAGGAGGCGGCGATCCTCCTGGAGGGGCGCGACGGCGTCTTCACAACCGTCGCGACCACGAACGACGCCTTCATGCCGGAGATCGATCCGCCGACGCAAAGCGAGGCGACCTTCATTGATTTTAAGGACGCGGATGAAGACGCGCAGGAGGCGGAGCGCGACCCCGTCTTCGACCTGATGGACGACTTCGCCGCGGAGCCCGATTGGCCGATGACCTGGCCTCGCCTTTTGGAGAGCTGCGATTATCGCGTCGCCTCTCGGATCAAAGGGCTCGGCTTCAGATCTGGTCTGATCGCCCCGTTGAACGCCCACAGCCGACGCGCGCTCATGGTCTGCGCTCGGCGCGACAGCGGCGCCTATGGCGGCGCGGAGCTCGGGGCGGTCCGGGCGTTCACGCCCATCGCTGAGCAGGCGGTCCGCAACGCGGAGCAAGTGGACGAATTGGAGGGCGCGGTTCGCGAGCTGGACAGCATGGCGCACCATGACGCGCTCACGGGTCTGAAAAACCGCAAATCTTTCATCAATGTCGTCGACAGCATCGCCGCCGAAGTGGACGCCAATGGCGGTCGGCCCTTCGCGCTGTTCCACATCGATCTCGACCATTTCAAAGTGATCAATGACAGTGTCGGACATGCGGCCGGCGACCATGCGCTCACCTGGGCGGCCGGCGTGATCCAGCGCTGCGTGCGCACCGACGACATTGTCGCCCGCCTCGGCGGAGACGAGTTCGCGGTGATCTGCCCGGAGGAGCAGGAGCTCGACGGGTTGATCCGCATCGCCGAGAAGCTGACGTCTGCGCTCAGCGAGCCCTTCGAGTTTGAGGGCAAGTCCCTGCAAATGGGGGCCAGCATCGGCATCGGGCGCTTCCCCGCCGACAGCGACGACCCGACCCAAATCCTCAATATCGCCGACATGGCGCTTTTGGAGGCGAAGGCGGCCGGACGGGGCCGCTTCTCCTTCTTCTCGGTCAGCCTTCGTCGCGAGTTGGAGCGTCGCCAAACCCTCGAGTTCAAGCTGCGCGAGGGCATACAGAACAATGAGTTCGAGCTCTGGTATCAGCCGATCGTCTGCATGCGGACGCGGCGCGTCCATAGCTTCGAAGCGTTGCTTCGCTGGCGCAATGCGCGACTTGGGCTGGTGGAGCCCGCTGTCTTTGTGCCGATCGCGGAGCGAGCCGGCCTCATGAACAAGCTCGGCGACTGGGTGGTCCGCACCGCCTGCGCGGAGATGAAAGACTGGATCCTCGAGCAAGACGGCAGACGCGTCGCCGTCAACGTCGCCGGAGGACAGCTGAGCTCGTCGGATTTTGTGGCGATGCTCGATGGCGTGGTCGCAGAAGCGGGGCTGCCGCCAAACGCCGTTGAACTGGAGCTTTCCGAGGAAATCGCGCTCCGGCGTTCCGCTGAACTCGCGCTCGACAATCTGATGGCCCTCTACAACCGCGGCTATCAGATCGCTTTCGATGATTTCGGCACCGGCTATTCCTCGCTGGCCCATCTCCGCCGCTTCCCCGGCCAGCGCATGAAGATCGACCAAAGCTTCATCGCCGGTTGCGACGCCGGCGCGACCGATGGGGCGGATCGAGCGCTGACCGAAGGCCTGTTCGTGCTCGCCAAAAGCCTCAACATGTCCGTGGTCGCCGAAGGCGTCGAGACAGACGCGCAACTCGCCTTCCTTGAGGAGATCGGCTGCGACGAAGTGCAAGGCTTTTACTTCGGCGCACCCGCGCCCCTGGCCGAGGCGTTGCAGCGCGCCGATGAGATCGACGCCGCCGCCGAGATCGACCCGCCGCGGCGGATCGCTGGCGCGTCATATTAAGGCGCGCCGGCTCGATCGCGCCTCGACCAGCGCGCCCGTCGATCGGCCAGCGGCGTCGAGGCCTTAAATCCCGCGCCAACGCCTGATAAGACCGCTTTCGATCAAGACGCGCCTCTGGGCAAACAGCGTCCGCCGACAGCGTCCATGGAGCTGGAATGACCGCGCCCACCACAAAATCCCCAAAGCCCGACGCCCCCCGGAAAGCCGGCGAAGGACGCCAAGAGCCGTCCAAACCAGAGCGGTCCAAAAAAGGCCCGTCCTCCGCGGTCGCTCGAGCCGGGCGCGACCCGGTCGCGACGGCGCAAACAGAGGCGCCCGTGGCCAGGACCGCGCTTCCGCTCGATATCGGCGCGATCCATTTCGTCGGCGTCGGCGGAATTGGGATGAGCGGGATCGCCGAGGTGATGCTCAACCTCGGCCACCGGGTGCAAGGATCGGATCAAAAGGAAAGCGCCACGGTCACGCGGCTCCGCGGCCTCGGCGCCGAAGTCCGCATCGGCCATGCGGCGGCGCATCTTGGAGACGCCAAAGTTGTGGTCGTCTCCTCGGCGATCCCCGACGACAACCCCGAGCTCGCCGCGGCCCGCGCCCTGGGTCTGCCGATCGTCCGCCGGGCTGAAATGTTGGCCGAATTGATGCGCCTGAAATGGAACGTCGCCGTGGCTGGCACCCATGGGAAGACCACCACCACCTCCATGATCGCCGCGTTGCTGGACGCCGGCGCGCTGGATCCAACCGTGATCAATGGCGGCGTGATCCAGAGCTACGGCTCCAATGCGCGGCTTGGCGAAGGCGATTGGATGGTCGTTGAAGCCGATGAAAGCGACGGCACCTTCGTGAAGCTGCCGGCCACGGTGGCGGTGGTGACCAACATCGACCCCGAGCACATGGACCATTACGGCGATTTCGAAACATTGCGTCGCGCCTTCCAGACCTTTGTCGAGAACACGCCCTTCTACGGCGCCGCGGTGGCCTGCATCGATCATCCGGAAGTGCAAACCTTGATCGGCCGGATCCGGGATCGCCGCATCGTCACCTATGGCTTTAGCCCCCAGGCGGAGATCCGCGGGGACCGGCTGCGTTATGAGGGCGGCGCGGCGGTGTTCGATGTGGCGATCCGGCCGCGGGCCGGCGGCGGCGAGACGCGACTTGAGGGGGTGCGCCTGCCGATGCCAGGCCGACACAACGTCTCCAATGCGCTGGCGGCCATCGCCGTGGCGCGGGAGCTCAAGATCTCCACGCAAGCGATCCGCGACGGCTTGGAAAGCTTCCGCGGCGTGCATCGGCGCTTCACGGAGGTGGGCCGCTGGCGCGGCGTGCGCATCATCGACGATTACGGCCACCATCCCGTGGAGATCGCCGCCGCCCTGACCGCGGCCCGGGAGAGCGCCGAAGGCGGGCGTATCATCGCTGTCCATCAACCCCATCGCTATTCGCGCCTTCAAGCGCTGTTCGGCGAATTCTGCGGCTGTTTCAATGAGGCGGATGTGGTGGCGGTGGCGGATGTGTTCGCCGCCGGCGAAGCGCCGTTGCCCGGCGCCGACCGGGACGCGCTGGTGGAGGGATTGCGGGCCCACGGCCATCGCCGCGCCTTGCCGCTTTCCGGGCCGGACGACCTGCCCGGTCTGGTGCGCGCCGAGGCGCGAGAGGGCGATCTGGTGATCTGCCTCGGGGCGGGCGACATCACCCGCTGGGCGGCGGGCCTCGAAGCCGCGTTGCAGCGGGAGCCGAGCGCGGAGACCGCCGCCGACTAAGCCGCCGCGGCTAGCACCAGGTAAAGCGCGCCGAACACGCCGGTCAGCCCAATCAGCAGCCGCGAGCCGAGGCCGTTGAAGGCGTAAGCCGGGTGGCTGCGCAGCGCCGCGTGCAGGCCGACATGGATCACCGCAAAAGCGGCGACGCCGAGCCGCGTCGCGTTGATGGACGCATCGGCGCCGCCCCAGAGGATCAGCGCGAAAAGCGGCGGATGGGCCCAGATGAAAAGCGCCTGCGCCCGCGGCTCGTCCATGTCCCGGAGCACCGGCAAAAGCCGCCATTCCCGGCGGAGCGCCGCGTCGATCTCATGGGTGAAAAACAACCCGAGAAGACCCGCATAGACGCCGTCGAGCACGCCCTCATTGATCTCCATATCCCCTCCTCCACCTCGTGACGCTCAAAGAGCGCGTATCGCCTCATGCGCGCGATGGCGAGAGCGGCAGATACGCCGCTTGGGGCCATTGAGACCCCTGCGCGGCGTTCGCGAGAGCGGAGACCGCGGCGCGCCGACCGATGGGCGGCGCGGCGTGCGACCGGCCCTGGCCCCACCCGACCGCGCGCCCCGGCGACGCCCCAGCTTATGAGGGCGCCATAGTCAGCGGCGGGAGGGCCGCGGCGATTTCCGCGCGACGCGGCTCCAAATGCTCGGGCAGCATCAGCCGCTCGCCCAGCCGCTCCACCGGCTCATCCACATCGAACCCCGGCTCTTCCGTGGCGACCTCGAACAACACGCCGCCCGGCGTGCGGAAGTAAATCGCCGTGAAATAGCCGCGATCGAGCGCGCGGGTGGTGGGGTGGCCGAGCGCGGTTAGTCGGCGGCGCACCTCCTGTTGCGTGGCCCGGTCCGGCGTTGAGAACGCCACGTGATGGGTGACGCCCGCGCCCGGCCGCCCTTGGGACAGTCCCGGGGCTTCATGGATGTCGAGCACCGAGCCCGGCCCTTCGCCTTGATAGCGGATCAGTCGCCCACCCCGCTCATCGACACCGCCGCTGGCGGCTTCTTCAGCGACAGCGCGGTAACCGAAGCCCTGCGTGAGGATTGGGTCCATCGGGCCGGCCTCCGCCACCGCCAGGGTGACCCCATGAAAGCCGCGAATGGCGACCTCGGGGCCGATCTCGGAGGTGGTCCAGAGGTCCGCGCCGCCGGCCCGGGCGTCCGCATCGGCCGGGACCGCGACCAGCGCGAAGGCCGCCCCATCGGGGTCCTGCGCCACCAGGCGCTCTTCGGCGAGGGGGCCGCCAGCGAACACCGTCTCGCGGGCGAGAACGCGGACGCCCTTGGCGCTTAGGCGCCGCTCCCAAAACGAGAGACTGTCCGCAGGCGCGCTGAATTGCGTGAGCACCGCCTGACCGAGCCCTGGGGCGCCCCGGGGCAGGTCGGGCCAGGGGAAGAAGGTGAGCGCCGTGCCCGGCGCGCCCCTGCGATCCCCATAATAGAGGTGGTAGCTGCTTGGATCGTCGAAATTCACCGTCTGCTTCACAAGCCTCAGGCCAAGCACCTGCGTGTAGAAGTCATGATTGGCCTGGGGCGAGGCGGCGACCCCGGTGATGTGGTGCAGCCTCGTGACGCGCGCTTCATGCGCGGCGGTCTCGTTCTTCGAGGTCACCGCCCCGGCGCGTTTGACGTCAATCTCAGCCATGATCCCATCCTCATATGATCCGTCATGCTTGGCGCCGTTCGCGCCGTTGGCGGAAAGTTGGGTTTGGCCGACCCCCAGATAAAGTCCGCGTCCAGCCCCAGTTTGTCAGCGGAGTGGAAACGCGTCCGTAGGGGGGCCCCGCCGCCGCCCGCCCTGATCTCGGGGCCAAGACCGGAGGCGCGACGGGATAGGCCCCGCCACCATGGCCAGCGCGGGAAAACATAAGAGTATTCAGGGAGGGCGACCCGACCGGGGCGAGACGCCTTGGACGGCGCAAGGGGCGAGAAAGCCGGAAAACGGGGTGACGGCTCTGGTGGGTTTCGCCAGCGGGGCTCGGCGTCGCCGTTGCGGGCGTTGC
>JBCCTM010000221.1:0-5859 GCA_039198535.1 Pseudomonadota bacterium | reverse complement strand
GCTAAGGCCGATCTGGATCGCGCCATCGCTTCCGACCCGCAGAACGCGGCCTTTCGCTTCCAGCGCGCGCGTCTTTTGAAGCAATTGGACCGTTGCGGCCCCGCTATCCGCGATTTTGACGCTGGATTGTCGCTGGAGCCGGGGAATTCAGAGGCCGTCGCTCTGCGCGCGACTTGCAAATTTGACCAGGGCCGGTTCCTCGGCGCCGTCACGGATTATCTGGCGAGTTGGTTTTAACCCTCTGTGTTCCTTAAGGCTCTTCCATCCGATTGCATTTCGCATTGGGGCTCCGATATATTATAGTGCAGTGCAGCAAAGCGTGAGGGCGTCTCGGACGCCCGGCGGAGCGGCCAAGGAGGCCCGGATCGCAAGATCTGGGGACGGGCGATGGACTGGGATAAACTCCGCGTGTTCCACGCGGTCGCCGAAGCCGGAAGCCTGACCCATGCGGGCGAGACCTTGCATCTCAGCCAGTCCGCCGTCAGCAGGCAGATCCGCGCCTTGGAGGATGATCTGGGCGCGCCGCTGTTTCACCGCCATCCCCGCGGGTTGATCCTGACCGTGGAGGGCGAGCACCTCTATGTTGCGACAAAAGCGATCTCCCGTGAAGTCATCGCCGCCGGCGCCCGGATCCGGGACAGTCGGGATGAGTTGGAAGGGGAATTACGCATCACGACGACGGTGGGCTTCGGGACGCTGTGGCTCGCGCCGAGGATCGCCCGGTTTCTCGACCGCGCGCCGAACCTCAATGTCGATTTAATGCTCAATGAAGCGTTGTTGGATCTGCCCATGCGCGAGGCTGATGTGGCGATCCGCATGCGGGAGCCTCACCAGGCGGATGTGATCCGGCGCCCGCTGATGGACGTGGCGATCCGGCTCTATGCGAGCCCCGACTACATTGAACAGTATGGCGAACCTCGGAGCATCGATGAACTCGATGCGCACCGGTTGATTTCATATAGTCCCGAAGCGCCGCAGCCGGTGGCCAATATGGACTGGCTCTACCGCCATTTGCGCAATCGGCGGCGGCTGATCACGGTCAACAACTACTACGGGGTCCTTCAGGCGGCGCGGAACAATCTCGGGGTCGCGGCGATCCCAGATTACATGGCGCATGAACTCGGTGGGTTGACCCATGTGGTCCCAGAAATCGCAAGCCCGCCTTACACCGTGTTTCTGGTCTACGCGGAGGAGATGCGCGGGTCGAAGCGGATCTCGCTGTTCCGGGAGTTCATCCTGGATGAGATTTCCCGCTTTAACCACGAGAAAGCGGCATGACACTTTTTTGAGCGACATTCTCTCAGTGCAACTCTGCTATGCAAATCGACGAAACGCCTGTTTATTCCTTGTCCAAGCAGCGGCTTCGCGACAGCATGAGATCAGACAACGACTTCGTTTGGCGGTTTGGCCGCGTTTCGGGGTCTGCGTCGTTCCTCCCTGTCAACTGGCCGGGTGCGAAAATCGCACCCGGTTTTTTATATCTGACGCGGCGTTAGAGCAGAGCGCTCACCGGAACAGCGCATCGCCCAGATCGCCCATGCCCGCATAGAGATCGGCGACTTCCTCACCGTAGCCATTATAGATTTGTGTCGGCACGCGTTCGCCCGTGCCCAGCATCTCCTCTACCGCTTGGCTCCAGCGCGGATGGGCGACGTCTGGGTTCACATTCGCCCAGAAGCCGTATTCGCGGCTCTGCAATTCCTCCCAGAGCCCGATCGGGCGTTGATCCGTGAACGTGATCTTGATGATCGATTTGTTGCACTTGAAGCCGTATTTCCACGGCGTGTGCAGCCGGATTGGCGCGCCAAATTGCTTCGGCAGGATCTTCCCATAGGCCCCGACCACAATGAAGGTGAGGGGGTGCGCGGCCTCTTGCAGGGTCAGGCCTTCGACATAGGGCCAGGGATAGAGCGGGTTGCGCTGCCCAGGCGCGATCTCCGGTTTATAGAAGCTCTCAAAACGCACGTACTTCGCGCCTGACAGGGGCGAAACACGATCCATCAAGGCGGAGAGCTGAAAGCCGATCCACGGCGCGACCATGGCCCATCGCTCCACGCAACGATGGCGATAGATCCGCTCCTCCAGCGGCATCTGGGAGAGCAAGTCTTCCATGCCGATGGTCTGTGGACGCTCCACGAGACCGTCGCATTCGACAGTCCATCCGTCCGTGTCGAGCGCCTGGGCGGCGCGGAAGATGCGCTTGGAGCCGCCGTCGAACTCATAGAAATTATTGTAGGAGCCGTTGACCTCCTCGTCGGTCACCGGCCGACCCGCATCGGCGTAAGTCGGATTGAGGGGCGGCGCGGGCGTGATTTGCGGCGTGTCGAGCCCGACGACGTCGCCGCCGCCGAACAAACCGCTGATCTGCGCGTTCGCCTCTCCGCCGCCCTCCTCTCCGCAGCCCGCCACCACAGTGGCCGCCGCGGCGCCGAGGCCGGCGCGCATCAGCATGCGTCTGTTCCAGAACGCGGCCTCCGGGGTCACGGCGCTTTCGGGGAGACGCCAGCGCGGACGACGCAGATAATTCATGGACAGGCTCCTGAAATCTAACCGGATCGCTTGCGATCGCCCCGCAGGCGAGGCAGGTGTGTTGGCCGCCGATGTGGGCCGGGCGCGCCGCATTTTCCAATCAAGCATGCGCGAGGTCGGACCGCCGTCTTTCAGTCAGGGCTGATCCCTTGGAGATAGAGAAGCGCCGTCAGATCCGACCGATCAAGCCGAGCGTCGGCGCGCTCCGCCACCACGGGTTTGGCGCGGTACGCCACGCCGAGCCCGGCGGCTTCGATCATATCCAGGTCGTTCGCCCCGTCGCCGACGGCCAGCGCCTGTTCCGGTGACGCGTCAAGCGCTGAAAGGATGCGCGCGAGCGCCGCGCCCTTTGCGTCCCGCCCCAGGATCGGCGCGCCGGGCTCGCCCGTGAGAACGCCGTCTTTCTCCATCAGGGTATTGGCTTGATGCTCGTGGAAGCCGCAGGCGGCGGCGACGCGGGTGGTGAAATAAGTGAAACCGCCGGAGACGAGCGCTGTCCGCGCCCCGCGCGCCGCCATGCCGCGCACCGCGGCCTCCGCGCCGTCGGAGAGCTGAACGCGCTCCCGCCACACGGTCTCCAGGGTGGAGATCGGGGCTCCCTTGAGAAGCGCCACACGGGCCCGGAGCGCCCCTTCGAAATCGAGCTCGCCTTGCATGGCGCGTTCGGTGATCGAGGCGACCTCCGCGCCGACGCCGTGGACGTCGGCGATCTCGTCGATGCATTCGACGGTGATCATGGTGCTGTCCATGTCGGCGATCAGCAGCCGTTTGGGCGTCGCCTGCCGTGGCGTGAGCGCGTTGACGTCCATATCCGCCAAATCCGCCCGGAGCGCGGCCAGCGCCCGGTCGTCCAGGGGAGCGCCGAGATCGCCCAGCGCGCCGCCCGGGCCCAGCCGACGGAGCGTCGCGCCAGCCCGCGCCGCGGCGCGGGCCAGCATGTCATCGCTGAGCGTGGCCGCGGTGACCACCAATACGTTCCGCGGCATGGCGGAGCCGTCTGCGCCCATGGCCGCCTCAGTCGCCCAGGCTCAACGCCCGGCGTCGGCGCGGCGCCGTTTTGGCGAGTTCTTCCGCCACCAGAAACGCCAACTCCAAAGACTGACTGGCGTTCAGACGGGGGTCGCAGGCCGTGTGGTAGCGTTTGGACAGGTCCTCATCCATCACCTTCGCCGCGCCGCCCGTGCACTCGGTGACGTCTTGGCCGGTCATCTCCACATGAACACCGCCCGGATGCGCGCCTTCCGCCTGGCAGATCTCGAAGAACTGGCGCACTTCGCTGAGCACGCGATCAAAGGGCCGCGTCTTGAAACCGCTCGCCGATTTCACCGTGTTTCCGTGCATTGGATCGCAGCACCACACCACTTGGGCGCCAGCGCCGTTCACCGCCCGGATCAGGCTTGGCAAATGCGTCGCCACCTGATCGGCGCCGAAGCGGCAGATCAACGTAAGCCGCCCCGCCAGGTTGGCCGGGTTCAGCCGGTCGACCAGGGTCAGCAGACCATCGGGCGCGAGACTGGGGCCGCATTTGAGCCCGATCGGATTGATGACGCCGCGGGCGAACTCCACATGCGCGCCCTCGGGCTGACGCGTGCGGTCGCCGATCCAGATCATATGACCCGATCCCGCCACCGGCAGGCCCGTGAGACTGTCAGTGCGGCAGAGCGCCTGCTCATAGGGCAGGAGCAGCGCCTCGTGGCTCGTGTAAAAGCTGACGCTGCTCATGGCGGGCGTGTTGTCAGGGCTGACGCCGCAGGCTTCCATGAAATCGAGCGCTTCGCCGATCCGCGCCGCCAGTTTGGCGTACGCCTCGCCATGGGGCGTCGCTTCCGCGAAGCCCAGGGTCCAATCGGCCACGCGGTGGAGATCGGCGTATCCGCCGCGGGCGAAGGCGCGCAGCAAGTTCAGGGCGGCCGCCGATTGTAGATAGGCGTCCGCCATGCGGTTCGGATCGGGGACCCGCGCCGCCTCCGTGAACTCAAAGCCGTTGATGATGTCGCCCCGGTAGCTCGGCAGGGTCACCTCGCCCTGCGTCTCGGTGGGCGAGGAGCGCGGCTTGGCGAATTGGCCGGCGAGCCGGCCAACCTTCACCACCGGCAATTTGCCGCCCCAAGTGAGCGCCACCGCCATTTGCAGCAGCACGCGAAACGTGTCTCGCACCGCGTCCGCGGAGAATTGGCTGAACGCCTCGGCGCAATCGCCGCCTTGCAGCAGGAAGCTTTGGCCTTTCGCCACTTGGGCGAGCCGCGCGCGCAGCGTCAGCGCTTCGCCGGCGAAAACCAGCGGCGGCAGGTGTGAGAGCCGGGCTTCGACCTTCGCCAGGGCGGCCGGGTCCGGATAGTCAGGCGTCTGCAGCGCCTCCCGGCCGCGCCAGCTCTCCGGCGTCCAGCCTTCTGCAGGCGAGATCTCGCGCCCCACGGCGGCGATGTCGTCTAGATCCTTCATGCCCACTCCAACGCGCCCCGCCGCGCCCCTTGCGCGCCCCAGAGCGCTGATCTTCCGTAAATAAGTTAACTCGATGCGGAGGGGAGGTAACATCATCCGCGCCCACAGGCCAGCGGGGGCGGACGGGTTCCACCGTCGCGCGGAGGTGGACTGCGCTCAGCCCGTTCAGGCCGCGGCTTCATCTCCGAAAATCTGCTGCGCGTGTTGTGAGAGGTAAATCTTGAACCACGGCGTGAAGCGCTCGGGCGACGCGTCGATCTCACTCTGCAGGGCGGCGCGGGACACCCAGCGGGTCGCCATCACCTCGTCTGGGTCGGGCCGGAGGACGATCGTTTTCGGCGCCGCGGCGAGGAAAACGTCGACCACCTCATGTTCGATGAGGCCGCCGCCCACATCGGCGCGATACTCAATCTTGCCGCGAGGCTCCAGGGGAAGATCGACAACACCGAGTTCTTCCTCCAATCGACGCGTGGCGCAGCGCGTGGCGTTCTCCCGCCAATGCGGATGCGTGCAACAGGCGTTCGTCCACAGCCCAGGCGTGTGATATTTCGAGAGGGCGCGCTGTTGCAGAAGCATCTGATCCCCGCGGAGGACGAAAATCGAAATCGCTTTGTGGCGCAGACCGCGCAGATGCGCGTCGAGTTTCCCGACCGGCTGCAATCGACCATCGACCCAAGCGGGGATGCGATCCGCGCCACCGGCGGTTAGGGCCGACCCCCGACCGGCGTCGACGCCTTTTTGCTCAACTCCGCGCTGACCCATGCTGCGCCCCTTCCCCTACTGGCCCTGCCGATCGGGCTTGGGGCAGTTTGCGCCGCAGAACAAGCCTGATCTCGTCCAAGGAAGCGATTGTGAGGGCTGCTCGACCGCTGTCTCGCGCTTGAAATG
>JBCCTM010000220.1:0-5871 GCA_039198535.1 Pseudomonadota bacterium | reverse complement strand
GCAACGGCCAAAGCTTGGTTTTAGAGAAGGCGCGCGTCCAGGATCTAAGGGTCTGGCCGCCGCCGCCTCCAAGATCCCACGCGACCGCGAAATGGGCGTGTTCTCGTTCTCAAGGCGACGCTTGTTGGCGCATTTTGTCCCTGACGGCCGCCTGTGCGGCCCCTCCGCCTCGCCGAGGTGGCGCTGGTGGCGTGAACGGCCTCGCGCGCGGTCCGCCAGAACGCCCGACGCCGCGATATGGGTCGGGTTGCGACACACCAATAGACCGGAGACCGCAGCGCCGGTTATGGCGAGATAAGCGGCGAACCTCTGGCTCCGCGCAACGGCGCGCCAGAACGGCCGGATCGCCTCGGTCGCGGTGATCAACGCCGTCGGCGTGAACCGGGATGGCCGGCGCGAGGTTCTGGGCGTGGACCTCGCGCCCTCCGAGGCCGCGCCTTTCTGGACGGCGTTTCTGCGCAGGCTCTCCCGACGCGGGCTCCGGGGCGGGACGCTGGTGGTCCCCGACGCGCATGAGGGTCTGAAAGCGGCGATTTCGAAGATTCTGAACGCAACGTGGCGGCGTTGCCGCGTTCATTTCATGAGGAACGCGCTCGCGTGCCGGCAAGAGAGGCCGCCGGGTGGTTTCCGCCTTCATCGCCACCGCCTTCGCCCAAACTGACGAGGGGGCCGCGAAGGCGCAGCGGCGCGGCGTCGCGACGGGCTTAGGCCTAAGCCGTCAAAGCGGCCGCGCTGATGAACGATGCCGAGACTGATGTCTTGGACCACATGTCTTGGCCCAAATGTCTTGGACCACATGTCTTGGCCCAAATGTCTTGGACCAGATGTTTTGGCCCAACCAACACCGAACGAAGCTGCCCTCCACCAACCCGTTTGAGCGCCTCAACGGCGAGATCAAACGCCGAACGGAGGTCGTGGGCGTTCATGGGCATTCGATGGGCGTTCGGCCTCGCCCTCGACCTCGCCCTCGAACCAATGGCGGGCGGGGCCTCACGCCCAACGAGGCCGCTAACACCCGCCTCGTTGGCGCGCTGCTGCGCGAGCAGAACGACAAATGGGCCGTCCAGCGCGCCCGACACATGCGCCTGGAGACGATCGCGCCCGTCAGCGATGATCCGATTGTCAGCCCGCCACCTCGCCGGCTGATCACCGTCCCGGCCTCGCCGAGGACCACGGTGGCCGAACGGCGCGGGCGCCACGCCCTCTGCCGCGGCCCCTGTCTCGGATACCATGGCTCCACGTTCTCGACGACGGTCAAAGCGCCCCTCTGATGAGAGAGCTGAGCGCCCCCGCCGTTCCACGCGGGCGCCACACCCTCCGCAGCGCGCCGCGCGCGACGCCTATCGCGAACGCCGCGCGGGGGCCTCAATGGCCCCAAGCGACGTCCCTTGCGAGGCGCGGGTCAAAAGTCCCCTCCGTTCGGAGCCGCCTCGCCCCGCAAGCGGCGACGATTCGGAGGGGCGGGGCAAGGATTTACCGTCTTGACGGCGCGCATGCGCGTCCTTGCGCCGCCACTGCGACTCGTCGATGCGCGGGGGGTGAGGCGGCTGCGGGCGGAGGGGACGTCCCCACCGTTTGGTGAGTGGAGCGTCCCTCACCCTCCGTGTCGCGCCCCCTTCAGCAGCACCGCCCCGCGGTCAGCCATCCGCACGCGAACGCCGCGCAGGGGCCTCAATGGCCCCAAGCGGCGTATCCCCCTCATGGGGTCAGAGGGCTTGAAGGTCTCCGCGGACGAACATCTCGCGGAGGGCGAATTTCTGGATCTTGCCGGAGCCGGTGAGCGGCCATTCGGACACCCAGATCCAATAGGTCGGCGTTTTCTGCGGCGAGAGGCGCTCGCGGATGAAGCCCTTGAGCGCGGCGGCGTCGGGCCCAGGGCCGCTCGCGCCGTCACTTGGCCGCCGCATGAAGCAGGCGACAAGCTCGCCCCAGGTGTCGTCCGGCACGCCGACCACCGCGGCCTCCGCCACCTCCGGGTGCTCAAGGATCGCCGTTTCAATCTCCGCGGGGAACAGGTTTTCCCCACCGCGGATGATCATCTCCTTCACCCGGCCGGTGATTTTTAGGTAGCCCCGCGCGTCCATCGTCCCAAGGTCGCCGGTATGGAGCCAACCTTCGCCGTCGATGGTCGCCGCGGTCGCTTCCGGATTGTCATTGTAGCCGGTCATCACGTTGTAGCCCCGCACGCAGATCTCACCCTGGGCGTCGAGCGGAGCCACGGCCCCCGTCTTCGGGTCGAGGATCGCAACATCCATATGCGGATAGGGCTGACCAATGGTGCCGCAGAGATCGGCCTCCGCATCGCCTGGCCAGGCGGCGGTGATGCCGGGCGAGGCCTCGGTCTGGCCGTAGATGATCTGCACCGTCGCGCCGAACACCTCGCGCGCCTTGCGCACCAGCTCCGGCGCCACCATGGACCCGCCGGACATGATGCCGTTCACGCAGGTCATGTCTTTGCCCGTCTGCCGCGCCGCCTCCATCATGGCGACCAGCATGGTGGGCACGCCGCCCATGAAGGCGATCTGCTCCCGCTCCACCACATCGACGATCATCACCGGGTCGAACATCGGCGCGGTCAGCAGCTCGCCGCCCGTAAGCAGGGTCGTCAGCACGCAGAGCACGCAGCCCGAGGTGTGAAACAGCGGCACGGCGCAGATCATCCCGCCGCTTTCACCCACCCGGTAGCGCGCGGCGGTGTCCCGTGCGTTCTGCAGGATACCGCCCTGATGGAGCAGCGCGCCTTTTGGGAAACCCGTGGTGCCGGAGGTGTATTGGATCTGCACCACGTCGCCGGGCTCGGTGTCCCGCAGCGCGCCCTCATCCTCGCCGGCGAACAGCGCGGCAGGGTCTGTGAGCAGGATCTGATGGCGCACGTCAGGCAACTCGGCGCGGGCCGCGGCCACGGTCGCGCCGAGATCGGAGCCCCGGACGCTCGGCACATAATAGACCGCTTCCGCGCCCGATTGGCGCAGCACGTAAGTGAGCTCCCGCGGGCCGAAGGACGGGTTCACCGTCACCATCACCACGCCCGCATAGGCGGCGGCCAATTCGAAAATCACCCATTCAGGGATGTTATTGGCGAAGATCGCCACCCGCGCCCCTTGGGCGTGTCGGGAGGCCAACGCCCGCCCGAGCCTCTCCGCGTCCTCATGCAAGTCGCGGTAGGTCCAAGCGCGGCCGCGGGCGCCGTCTGGCGTAAGCTCGCAGAGCGCCGGTTGGTCAGCGTGGCGCGCGGCCTGCGCCTCCATCATCCGGCGCATAGTGGTCAGCTCAAACGGCGTGTCGGTCTGGGCGGGAAAAAAGGCTTCCGTCAAAGCTACGGTGTACATCAGCGCTTCCTTTGGGCGTGTTCCTCCGCGGGGCGCGATCTGAGCGCGCCTCCATATCGTCATGTAGCCAAACGAGCGCGCCACGGTCGAGCGTCGAGCCGATGTCCAGGCGCTCCGCCAGGGCGTCGGGGCGGCGAGGCGGTCACGAACCGCGCCATCCGGCGCTCGGCCGCCCCGTCCCGCTTCAAGGACGTTCCGCACGGCGGTTCGAGCGCGGCGCGCCCGCCCTGCCGCGCGCTTACAGGGTGCGCAGCACGCGGAAGCCGACGCTGCCATAGCGGCTCTCGCGGAGCAGGAAGCTGCGATATGCGGACCGCAGCAGCGAGGGCGACAGGTCCCAGGAGCCGCCGCGTAGAACGGCGACCGACACATCCATCCGGCCCGGCAACTGATCCACCTGCGTCGGGTTCAACTCCGCCTTCTCGGTCCACCCATCCTCGCACCATTCGGCCACATTGCCCGGCATCTGCCAGAGCCCGAAGGCGTTGCCGAAGGCGCCGCGGCGCGCGTCTCCCGCCCCGGCGGCCTCGCCTTCAACCGGGATGAGACCTCCAAAAGCGCCGTGGAAGTTCGCGCGCTCGGCGGTGGGGGCGTCATCTCCCCAGGCGTAGGTCGCCGTTCCGCCGGCGCGGCAAGCGTATTCCCATTCCGCCTCCCGCGGCAGACGCCAGCGCTCGCCGGTGATGCGGCTCAGCCATCCGCAATATTGTTGCGCCTCATGCCAAGAGACATCCGCCGCCGGCCAACGCAGGGCCTGCTCCTCGGAGCGGTTGGCCATCACCAACGCCGGCGCCCTCGGCAGCCCGAAGGTGAGCGCGAAGCCCATCCACTCATCGACGCAGACGGCGTAGCGGCCCAAGGCGAACGGGCCTGTCATGCGCATTTCCCGGCCCGGCGGATAATAGTCCTCCGTCTCCTCATCCTCCCGCGCGCCCATCCGAAAACGATCCGGGAAGCCCGCCTCTCCCGGCGCGAGGAGGACGGTCTGATCGAGCGGCCCGCCCACCTGCGTCGACCGCGCCTCGGCCACGGTCATGGGCGTCGCCTGGATCCGCGAGCCTCGCCGGGCGAGGGTCCGCCCCAGCGGATCGCGGATCCGGGCGGCCACCTCGTCGAGCCCCGCCCCGATCAGCGCCAGCCCATGGGCGGCGGTGACAATGGCCTCACGCGGGCTGTCCTCCGCCTCGCGCAGCAAAGGCGGCGGATCATCGCGAAAGGCGTCGAGAAGGGGCCAAAGCGCCGCCTCAGCATCCTGGACGCCCTGTTTGGCCAGGGCCAGCGCCGCGTCGGCGCGGAGCTTGAGCGAAGAGGCCCCGGCGCCGCGCGCCACGGACAGCAAGAGATCCGCCCCACTTTGGGAGAGCGCGCCTCGCCCCAAAGCGCGGGCCGCCGCGGCCCGCAGGCGCCAATCCCGCCGCGGATCGGCGAGCAGCCCCCGCAGATCCCCGCGCGCGCCTTCTGCTCCCGGTTCCGCCAGGCAGGCCATGCGCGCCAACCAACGCGCCGTCTCCGCGTCCAAATCCCGCGCCAGGGCCTGCGTGAAGAAGGCGTCGATGGCCGGCGCCGACGCCTCGAGCGTGCGATCTTGCGATTGTCGCATCAACGTCGCCGCGGCCAATTTGCGATGGGACAGCGCCGTCTCGCCGCTGTCATCCAACACCTTTTGCTCCAGCCGCTTGCGGTCATAGTGGCCGATCGCGTCGAGGGCCGGCTGCTCCCAGAGCCCGAGGGCGAGGCCCTCAGGCGTTGAGAGGCTCGCCCGCTCGAATTCAATTTCCTCCTCGAAAGGCTCAAGCACCGGCAGTTCTTTGGCGTCGAACGCCTCCCGTTGGGCGCGCAATTGGCTGGCCACTTGAACCGCTTGGAGAACGGCGGCGAGCAGCAAAAGATCGAGCGCGGCGCGGGTGACGAACACGACCTGCGCGCCGAAAGCATTGGCGGCGTCGATGGGCGAATCGCTTTCGATCCGAAACACCTCCGACCAGTCCACGAACGGCAGCGCTTTCGCCAACTCGGCGCCGAAAAAGCCCAACCAGGCCAGCCATTGCGCCGCCGCGCCCTCCGGTAGCGCGCCCTCGATCTCGAAGGCGGGATCGCCGGCGGCCAGGGTCCAGCTGTGGATCTGGCTGAGCGCCAGGGGCGCAAGCAGGAACAGGCACACCACGCCGATCAGCGCCTCGTCCCTGAGATCGTTTTTAAACCCGGCCAGCTCGACTTCGCCCCGCTTGCCCCGTTCGATCATGAAGCGCGCGCGGTCCGCCTCGACCCAGGACCAGCGGCGCGCGACGCCGATAATCAGGCTGAGCGTCAACAGGATCGCCGCAAGCCCCCATGGGGCTGGGGCGGCCAGCCCGGCGGCGGCGGCGGCGAGCACCCAGAAGAGGCCCTGGCCATAGCGCGCCCAGCGCGGCGACCAGGTGGCGCCGGCGAGGCGCGCCAGCACGTCGCCGAACACGAAATCGATGAAGCTCCAGAGATGACTGAAGACCCGCCACAGTCGCGAGAGCCCCCGGGGCGCGGCGCCATCGCCCGGAGCGGCGAG
>JBCCTM010000219.1:0-5871 GCA_039198535.1 Pseudomonadota bacterium | reverse complement strand
CGTTGGTGCTGGAGTTGGCGATGTTGTCCGATATCGCCGACAGCCGCGAGCCGTTCACGTTCAAGCCGGAGACGCCCGCATTCAGGGAGGAGGAGAGAGCCATTGCTGTTTTCCTTCGTGGGTAAGTGGCTTGGGGTTAGGGGGTCGCGTCGCCGCCATTCGAGCGGGGCGCGGTGTCGGGCGTCCGAGCGGCGGCGTCTGGGGAGACGTCGCGCGCGGCGGGCGCGGTGGGGCGCGGCGCGGGTGCTGGCGCGCGCAGCAGCGTGAGGCCGATCCGCCGGTTCTCCGGCGCGAGGACGTCCTCTGACAGGGGGTCGCGGTCGGCGGCGCCGGAGATCCGGGCGAACCGCTCCGGCGGCAGGCCGGCGTCCTTCAGCAGGCGCCGCGCCGCGTCGGCGCGTTCGGCCGAGAGAGACCAATTGGTCCGGCGGCTGCCGGGCGCGAAGGGCTGGCCATCGGTGTGGCCGACGATCGCCACCCGGTTCTCCACTTCGCGAAGCGCCGGCGCGATCGCCTGCATCAGCGCGACCATCACGTCCGACGGCGCGGCCGACGCGGAGGCGAACAGCGGGGTGCGCGCCGTCTCCGCGATCTCGATCAGCAGCCCTTCCGGCGTGATGCGCATGGCCAAATGCTGCAGCAATTCGCCGTTCTCATCGGCCTGCTCGATGGCCTCATACGCCGCCTGCATGGCGTCGCGGTCGGCTTCCGTGAGGGCGGGGTTCTCCAGCGCCCGGGCCAGCGCCTCGCGGTCGGTGACTTTGAAGTCTTTCTCATGCGCGTATTCGGGGAACAGCGGCTCCTGCGCCCTGGCGTCGCCGGTTTCCAGGCCGTCGCCCGTCTGGTCGACCGCCGCATCGTCTCGCTCGCGGCGGGCGCGCGCCGCCACCTCCGCCCGCGCGTCGGCCGCTGCTTGCTCCGCGGCCAAGGCCGCCGCCGCGCGCGCTTGCGCCGCTTCAAACTCCAGCTCGGCGCGGCGATGGGCCAGCGCTTTGAGGAACGGATCGACCTGGGCGGGATCGGGCGCTTGGGCGCCGTCGCCCGGCTCATACTCCGTGGCCGGCGCGCCCTCGCCATCCTCTTCGCTCTCCGTGCGCCCGCCCGTGCCGTTACGCAGCATCGTGTCGCTGCTGGCGGCGCTTTCTCCACCGAACATGCCCGCACCGCCGGCGGAGATATCGCTGATGGCGAGCTTTGGAGAGAAGTAGTCGGCGATCCCGCTGCGCTGCTCTTCGCTGGTTGAGCTCAGCAGCCACATGAGGAGAAAGAACGCCATCATCGCGGTCACAAAGTCCGCATAGGCGACCTTCCAGGCGCCGCCATGATGACCATCGCCGCCGCCACCCTTTTTCTTTTTAATAACTAGAATTGCGGCGCCGTCGTCGGCCATGAGCGCAGATCCTTCCCAACTTCGCGCGTTTACGAAGTATAAGCCTTTACGCTTTGCTAATTGTTGTAGCGCCGCGTCAATCGAATATTGGTCATAGGAAGGTTAGGTCGCCGTAAACGCCGGCGCTGACTTGTGAGCCGCTCTTTATAAATGGCCCTCCGCGCTTTGATCACCGCCTCTGAGGGTCGGCGAAAACGGCGGACTAGGCGAAAGCGGAAAATTCACGGGATTTCGCGCCAAGACGCCGCAAGCCCTTTACGCGATCGCAACCGTCCGCGGCGACAGTGACGGGCAGTTCGGCGACCACGTTGCGCGATGCGCCTCACGCCGGCTCTCGAAGGTTCTGCGTGGATTGGTGGGCGGTCTGTATCCATGGGCGACGATGAAAATCTGATCAGGCGCAAGGTGGAAAGCGCGCGGTCGATCAATTCGCCGCTGCCGCGTCTCAATGAAACGCTCGCCGCCTTGATCACCAAGCTGGAGAAGGACGCCCGGGTCTACCTCGGCACCTTGGTTGAAGCGATGATCCTCGATGTGGAGAACAAAGCGTTCTCCGACGTCCTGGACGCCATGTCGATGCCCGCCATGATCGCGGTTATTGAGATCGACGGCGTGGATCGCGCGGCGTTGATCAATATGGATCTCGACCTCGTCTATCACGTGGTCGATCTCCGCATGGGCGGCTCTCCATCCGAGTTGCCGGAGTTTGGCGCTCGGCGCCCGACCGGCATCGACAACGCGATGTGCATGCCGCTGGTGGACATCATCCTCGAAGGCTTCGCGCACGGTTTGCAGAAAGTGTTCGGGGTCGATGAAGCGTTCAATATGCGGTGCAAGACCTTCGAGCATCTGCCGATGTCCGCCAACATCGCGCCGGAACGCTCCGACGTGCTGTGCGTCAAGGTCTCTCTTGATATCGGCGAGAGCGCGCGCAGCGGCGACTTCGAACTCGTTTTGCCGTTTGCGACCCTCGATCTGCTGGCCTCGCGGCTCAAAAACAGCGCGGCGATCTCCTCAAGCGGGCGCGACGCCTGGGCCGGCCACATGCTGGATGTGGTGCTGGAGACCGAAGTCGACCTGCGGCCGGTGATCCATTCGTCGATGTACTCCGTCGCGGAGATCTCGCGCCTTGAGGTGGGCAGCGTGATCGAACTCGATCCGGGCGCGCAAAGCGCCGTCGATCTTCAGTTCGATCTGCCCGGCGACCCTGTGCAGCTCGCGCCGGCGCGGCTCGGATCACTCAAGACAAACAAAGCGTTGAAGCTCTCAGCTGATCCGGCCCCCGAGTTTTTTGATCCGCTGCGCGCCCTGGTGGCCGCGGCCGCCGAAACTGAACGCTAGAGGAGACCGGCCCGTGGCTGAGGAAGCGTACGTGTTGCCTGAGAAGGCGACGATCGAAGCGGCGCAGGCCGTCTTGGCCGAGGCGGCGTCGGAGCGCGAGGGCTCCATGACCCTCGACGCCTCCCATGTGGAGAGCATCGACGGCTGCGTCGTGTTGACCCTCGCCGCCATCGCCTTCGCCGCCGCGGAGAACGATCGCCGCGTGGCCCTCAAGGAGCCGTCGGCCGCCTTCGTCGACGCCTTCTCCGACCTCGGACTGTTTCAGGACCTGATGAAAATGGAGTTTGTCAAATGAAGCGCGTTTTGGCCGTCGACGACACTTTGACGTTCCGCATGATGCTGGCGGGCTGCCTCAAGAAGGCGGGCCACCATGTGATCGAAGCCGAAAACGGCAAGCAGGCGCTCGAAAAGCTCCTGGCCGATCCGCCCGACATCGTCATCACCGACCTCAACATGCCGGTCATGAACGGCATCGAGTTCATCGCGGAGGCGCGGAAGGCGCCGGAAGGCAAAGCGCTGCCGATGTTGCTGCTGACCACCGAGGTGGCCGACCATCTCAAGCAGCAGGCGAAGCAAGTCGGCGCCACGGGATGGCTCACCAAGCCGTTCGACCCGAGCCAAATCCTCCGGCTGGTGGACCAGCTCACCTAATCCCGCCGCGCGCGCGGGCCACGCCGCCCGCCTGCGCCCGCCCCGGCTGAACCGACTGCAAGAGAGAGCGCCCAATGGACGAGATGGAAGAGTTCCTGACCATCTTTTTTCAGGAGTGTGAGGAGCGGCTTAGCGAGCTCCAAGACTGCCTGTCCCTGATGGTGGAGGGCGATTTCGACGCCGAGACCTTGAACGCCGCGTTCCGCGCGGTTCATTCGGTCAAGGGCGGCGCCGGCGCGTTCGGGCTCGATGATCTGGTGGAGTTCACCCACATCTTCGAGACCACCATGGATGCGCTGCGGTCTGACAAGCTGGAGGCCAATGAGAAGGTCTGTCAGGTGCTGCTGCGCGCCAGCGACATGATGTCGGCGTTGATCGAAGACGCCCAAGGTAATGGCGACGGCTTCGATCGGCAGCAGGCGGATCTGTTGATGGGCGAGCTGGCGGAGTTGGCGGGCGTCGAGCCGCCGCGGCCGACGCCAAGCGGCGATGCGGAGGCGGCCCCGGCGCCTGCGGCCAAAGCGGAGGCCGCGCCGTCCGAGCCGGCGGCGGAAGAGTTGCTCGAAGAAGACAACGAGCGGGATGTGGTGATCACGCTTCGCCCAGGGCCGGACTTCATGCGCTCCGGGCATGACCCGCTGAAGTTTATCAGAGCGCTCCGGCAGTTCGGCGCAGTTTCTGTGGAGGTGTTGGGCGAGCATCCGCAGCTCGATCACTTCGATCCGCTGGAGACGACGCTTGGCTGGCGCGTCTCGCTCTGCACCGATGTGGAGCCAGGCGAGCTCGACAGCTTCTTGTTCATGTACACCCTCGCCGCCGATGTGACGGTGGAGGATCCAGGGCTCGGCGCGGATCAGGCGGAGGCCTCTCCGGCGGACGCCGACGGGGACGCGTCGGAGCCCGAGGCGACGGAGGCGGCTTCTACACCGGACACTGCGCCGGAAGCTGAGCCTTCGGAGGCGGCCGAGGCTCAGTCAGAGCCCAAATCGAGCCCTAAGCCCGAGCCCGCGCCCAAGGCGGAGGCGAAGCCCGATGCGAAAGACGGATCCTCAGCGCCGAAGCGGGCGCAGGCTCCCGTCTCCAAAGCGCTGCGGGTCGAGCTGAACCGGATCGACCGCCTCGTGAACATGGTTGGGGAGATCGTGATCACCCAGGCGGTCTTGAGCCAGAACTTCACCGAGCTTGAGACGTCGAACGACATCCAGTTCGCCCATGCGGTCGAGGCGCTGTCTCGTCAGGTGCGGGAGCTGCAGGAAAGCGTGATGGCGATCCGGGCGCAGCCGGTGAAGGCGGTGTTCTCTCGGATGCCTCGGGTGGTCCGCGACCTCTGCGCGTCCCTCGACAAAGAGGCGCGGATCATTCTGTCCGGCGAGCACACCGAGGTGGACACCACCGTGATCGAGGAGCTCTCCGAGCCGCTGACCCACATGCTGCGGAACTCCATGGACCACGGTGTGGAAGGCCCGGATGAGCGGGTCGCCAAGGGCAAGCCCCGCTGCGGCACGATCAACCTCTCAGCGGAGCATCGCGGCGAGCGCGTGCGCATCGTCATCTCCGACGACGGCGCCGGCATCAATCGCGAGCGGGTGCTGCAGAAGGCGATCGACAAGGGGATCGTGCCGGCGGAGGCGACGCTGTCGGATGAAGAGATCGACATGCTGATCTTCCATCCGGGCTTCTCCACCGCGTCCACGGTCACCAACGTGTCCGGCCGGGGCGTCGGCATGGATGTGGTGAAGAAGAAAGTGCAGGCGCTCGGCGGCCGCGTCGTCGTGACCAGCACGCCCGGCGAAGGCGCGGTCTTCACCATCACCCTGCCGCTGACCTTGGCGGTGCTCGACGGCATGACCATCGGCGTCGGCTCGGAGCGGTTCATCCTGCCGCTCGGGAGCATCGTCGAGGCGGTGAAAATCGACCAGAACAGCATTGACGTCTTGCCCGGCGAGGTCCGCGTGCTGCGCTACCGCGGCGAGTGGCTGCCCATGATCTGCCTGCGCCAGGCGCTCAATCTGGAGACGGCGCAGGGCTCCGAAGAGCTCGTGGTCGTGGTCGAGACCGAGACCGAGGGCCGGGTGGCGATCATCGTCGACGAGCTGCTCGGTCAGCGCCAGGTCGTGCTGAAGAGCCTTGAGGCGAATTTCCAGCGTGTCGACGGCGTCTCGGGCGCGACAATCCTCGGCGATGGCCGGGTGGCGTTGATCCTCGACATTCCCGCTCTCCAGAATCTCGCCGGCGGCTACACCGGCGGCATGGGCGGGTTCGGCTCTGACATGGGCGTCGCGGCGTTCGCCGACGCCGACGCCGACGCCGACGCCGGCGCTGAGATGACCTTCTGAACCGAAACGCGTGATCCGAACCAAGGAGCATCGACATGAGCGAGCAGAAAGCCGTCGGCGACAGCGACCGCCGCGACGCGACCGACACCAAGCAGTATGTGACCTTCGCCGTGGGCGAGCGCCTCTATGGAGTGGAGATCGTGTCCGTCCGGG
>JBCCTM010000218.1:0-5892 GCA_039198535.1 Pseudomonadota bacterium | reverse complement strand
GACGCGCTGGTCGCTTACAATCTCGCTCGCCCCTCCAGAGCCTTGAGGAACTCAAGTTCGACGCGGCGCTCCACGAGCGCGAGGTTGCGCCCCGCTCGCCTAGACGATCGAGTGTGGCGGATCCTCGGCGCGGTCAGCGGGAGAGACCGCTCGCTCCCAGGGGACGCTCCAGGGCGCCAACGCGGTTCCGCGGATTTAGTCCACCGGACAGCATTCGCATCGTGGTCCTCATTTTCCGGCCGCTTCTAAGGCGGGCGCGGGCCAGCGCCCAACGGCGCCACGGCGCGTCGAAGCCGTACCGTTTCAACGTCGCGAGGGCCGGATTGAAACACAGACAAGGAAGCCGCCCGCTTCGGCCCGCGTCGCGTGATACTCCGGCAAATACCGGTCCGCTTGGCGCATCAGCCATACCGGCGCGGGTCGCACGACCTCCGATTGTCCAATACGCCGGCGATCCGACACGGAGGGCGGCGGTCTTTCTGTCCCGCCGGGGACCGGTGCGGCCAATACGGTTGTGAAGGGCGGCTGGTCGCCGTCGTCGAAAAGGATCCTGACCAGCAATTCGCGCGGTGGGGTCGGAGCCAGGGCGAGTTCAGCAGTGATCCTAAATGAACCGGCCCCAGCCTGAGCTGCCGCGACGCCGCGCCGAGAGACGGCCAAAATGCGCCGATCATTCGGAGGCGGCGCGGGCGCATGCCAACCAAAAGCGGGTCCTCGGCGGCGGGACCGTTCGTTTCAGCGCGAACGCCAGGTGACTGCGGGGCGCCATAGACGATGCCGGCTCGCCCCTTCGCGCGCTCCCGGCCTTGCTCCCGGCCTCGCTTCTTGCCCCGCCCCTTTTGCCCCGCCCTTTCGCCGCGGCGTCGACATGCGCGCCCTATCTCCCTTTTTCCGGAGGGCGGATCAGGCGGGGTCGGGGTGGTGTCCCTGGCGTTGGTGTATCAGCGCTATCCTCCCGTTGAAGCTCGGGCTGTCAGGTCGCCAGGGCGAAGCGGCGGGTGTTCTAGGCTCATGGATGGCCGCTGCACGGCGCATCCGTCGGTTTGCTCCAGCATCAGCGCGCCCAATGATGGCGGCGTCGTCGGAAGTGAGGGCCACCCGCCCCTGGTTTGAGCGCGAGGCCGAACGCCGAACGCCGACCGCCGAACGCCGAACGCCGATGGCGTCGGCGCGCCGCTTGAACGCCCAGTTGAGCCGCTCCAGCGGGGTGATCGGATGGATCTGCGCGCCCCGTGTGGCTACGGAAAGTCCGAATAGGCCGGCGCGTTGTCGCGCGCAGCGTCCTAAGCTCGGCGATGCGCCCGTGCTCCTCGCGCAGCCGCGCGCTTACCGCCTCCCATTGCTTCAGCGCGCGCAAAAGCGCGGCCACCGCCGGGCGCGGCTTGGCCGGCGCGCGGGAGAGCGCGTTGCGGGTCCAATGGATGCGGCAGCGCCGCGGAGTGGCGTCGACCACCCATTTCGCGCGGCCAACGAGCGGAGGACGCCTGTCCAGAAGGGTTCGGCCTCCGAAGCGCCTGCGGCCACGCCCAGAACCTCTCGGCGCCCGTCCCCCGTTCACAGCCACGGCGACTATGACGGCGCGGCCGAAAATCCGCTCGGCGCCGTGGACCGTGACTTGGGTCGCGTCGATCCAGAGGTGAGGCGCAAGAGCCATTGGTCCGAGCGTCGCGCCGAACGCCAATGCCCTTTGACGGGCAGAGAGAAGGCGCCATGCGCGCGTCGATCTCGGCGCAGAGACGGGAGTACCTCGCCGTTGGCGACGCCGAAGCCGCCCGTGCCTCGCCCCAAATGACCCGCCCCAAATGGCGCGCACCAGATTGTCGACGACGCGCGTCGAGACGCTGTGGATGTAGGCTTTCTGGACCACCGCCCGTCCGCGTTCGGCGGGCGACCCGTCCACGGGAAAGCCCGCTTTCCCGCCTTATTCTCCGCCTGCCGGGGCCGCTCCAGGAAGCTCAGGAGGGAGCGCGCGATAGCCGTTGCGATGGGTCGAGCGCTGGCCCTTCGCCGCGCCGGCCTCCGCCTCATCTCTAGCTCCATCGGCCTTTCCACTGCGAAGGTCAGCATCTCGCGAACAACACCGTCCTCAGCGTCCTTCTCGGTCAGCTCGATGCGCGCCATTCTGCTGTCGGTCCTCGTCGGTCCTCCCCGCCGTAACGACCCGCTCCTCCACCACGCCGAGGGAGGTCAACGGCCCCCTCGCCGTCGCGTCGACAGGCGCGTCCTTTCCCGGTTTCCGAAGGGGCGGACCAGGCGGGTCGGTGCGGGCGCAAAGGCCAGAGCGCAAGGCGGGGCGCGTTTTGCGAGGCGCAGGGGCCGGCATTCGCGCCCCTCACTCAGATGGGCATGCGGTCAAAGCGCTTTGAGCGGGTCTCAAAAGGGAGGCGGCTCGAGGTCTCCGTCGAGCGCCGTAGACAGAGCGGTCGCGCCAGCGCCGTTCTCCGGCTGGCGTGCTTCCATCGCGAGGGCGGCAAGGCAGGCATCGCGCTCGCCGCTCTTCCCGCCTCCCCAGGGTCGCGCAGACGCCCGGAGCGACCGGTCGCGCAGCAGCGGGTCGACCAGACCAAAGCGCGCCGCTCAGCGGACAGCGTCGTCGATCATTGCGCGTCGACAGCGTCGTCGATGTCCGCGGGGTTCCGGAGCCACGCCGCCCGCATCTCGGGCCGAGCGCCCCGTCCGCCGCCGATGCGCCGCGGGCGGGCCCCGCGCGCGGACGGCGCGAGGGGGCTCGACGCCCCTGAGCGGCGTATCTCCTCAGCGCCGCTGTTTGCAGCGCGCGCCTGGGGGCGGCGGGGTTTCGGGCGGGCCGGCGAAGCATTGGGCGATGGACATCCATTTCTCCGCCACCGCGCCGCTCACCTGGAGATCCGTGTCGGCGATGTTGCGGGTCTGGGTCACCACTTGAGCGAAGCTGAGCGCATCGCCGTCGATGCGGCTGGCCGCGCCCGGGTCATTGTAGCGCCACTCCGCGCCGGAGGGCGCGGTAAGGCGGATGAAGGGCGGCTCGGGCGGGATCTCCAGGCCGTTCACCTGATGGCTCCATCCAAAGGTGTTCACGCCGATGCGCACCACATTCTGCAAGCGATCCGCCTCCCGCCGCTCGACGCCCATCAGGTCGAACACCTCATGGGCGTGGGCCCAGGTCTCCATTTGCCGCGCGCTGATCGAAGAGCGGGCGGACATGTCCGGCCCCGCCCATTTGAGCCGCCGCTTCGGGTCATAGTCCCGCCAGCGGGCCGCCATCTCGCGGAAATACCCACGCCAGAGCGCCAACAGCTCCGGTCCCCGCTCGGCGATCTTGGCGTTCTCATAGGGTCGCAAGCCTTGGCCGATCGAGCCCATGATGTCCTGCAGCAGCATCAGGAAAGCGGGCTCATCGGTGGAGGAGAGGTCCGCCGCCTTGTTCCAGAAATGCAGATGCACCACCACGTCATTGGGCGTCCAATCCTTGAATTGGGTGGGGCGATCCCAATCGGCGGGGGCGAGGGTCTCCAGCAGATCGCCGAGCGCTTCCGACTCGGCCAGGAAATCATCGGCTTGCGCCAAGGAGGGCGCAGGGGCGGGCGCGGCGGACCGGTCGTTCATCCGGCTTCTCCCAGCGCCGCCGCCAGGCGCTCATGGGCCTTGAGGAAGTCTTTCTTAAACTCTTGCACCACCTCGCCGGCGGACATGGTCTGGTTCATCAGCCCAACGCCTTGCCCCACCCAATAGGTGGCGAGATCCTTCGCGCCTTGATGTCCGCCCTCCGCGAGCTTCTCGATCTGCTCGAGCGCGGGGTCGGAGATCAGGGTCTGCAGCGGCATGGGCAGGGTGGCCGGCGCGTCCGGCGCCTCCCAGGCGTCGACCCATGGAGAGCGGAGCTGCCGCGAGGGCTTGCCGGTGCGCGAGCGGGAGCGGACCGTGTCCCGCGAGCTGGCGGCCAGCATCTTTTCCTTCAGCGTGGGCGAGGGCTCGGCCTCAGCGGTGGTGAGCCACACCGAGCCGCACCACGCGCCGGCGGCGCCCATGGCCATGGCGGCGGCCATTTGGTCACCGCGGACGATGCCGCCCGCCGCCAGCACCGGCGTGTCGCCCGCGACGGAGACGACCTCCGGCACCAGCACCATGGTCGCCACATCGCCGCAATGGCCGCCCGCCTCGCCGCCCGCGGCCACCAGGATGTCCGTTCCCGCGTTGATCTGCGCGATGGCGTGCTCCTTGGCCCCCACCAGAGCTGCGACGGGCACGTCATGGGCGCGGGCGTATTTGAACATCACCGGCGGCGGCGCGCCGAGGGCGTTGGCGATCAGCTTGATCGGAAACTCGAACGCCACCTCCAGCATGGCGTCGGCGTCCACATCGAGGTTCCGCGCGAAATGCAGCGCGCCCCGCGCCATCTCACGGAGGTCGCCGCTGGGCAGGCCCGCGGCGCTCAACTGCCCCGCCACGAAATCGAGCTGCGCCTGCGGGATGCTGGCGATCACCGCCTCCTCATCCAGCGGCTCGCCTTTACCTTGCACTTTGTTGGGCAGGATCACGTCCACGCCGTAGGGCTTGCCGCCGCAATGCGCATCGATCCAAGCGAGCTCCTCGCGGAGTTGGTCCGGCGTGTAGCGGACCGCGCCAAAGACGCCCATGCCGCCCGCCCGGGAGACGGCGGCCACCACGTCCCGGCAATGGCTGAAGGCCAGCAAGGGGAACTCGATCCCCAACATGTCGCAGATCTTTGAATTCATCATCGCGGGCGTCCTCCGTTGTCGTCTTTTTCCGTTATTCTCTTTGTTCGACGTCTCAGTTTGTTTTGTGCGAGACGCGGGCTTAGGCCGGCTCGATCTCCACCAGCAGATCGTCGGCGGCCACCTGGTCGTCCACGGCGCAGGAGACGACGGTCACCGCGCCATCCACCTCCGCCTCGACCGCGTGCTGCATCTTCATGGCCTCGAGCACGACCAGGCGTTGGCCTTTGGAGACGGTCTCTCCCTCGGCCACCAACACCTCGACGATGCGGCCATGCATGGGCGCGGCGACCCGGCCGCCGCCGGATGCCGCGTCTTCTCCGCCGCCGAGGCCCACCAGATTGCGCAGGCGGTGGGAGCGGCGGCCGAGATCCAGATGCAACTCGCCTGCGGCCGCTCCGCCGCTGAGCGCGCCCGGGGCGAGCCAGGCGCCGATGCGCTGTCGGGGGCCGCCATCGACTTCCACCAGCAGATCCAGCGCGTCGCCTTCCAGGATGGCGATCTCCGCGCGCTCGCCAGTGGTCGCCTCCACGAGATAGCGCCCGCGGCCGCCTGACGGCGCCGTGCGCACGGTGAGCTCCCAGTTTTGCGGCTCGGCGGCGAAGCGGAAGGGCGTCGCGGCGCTGGCCTGGGTCGACCAGTCGAGCAGCTGCGGCGGAATGCTGATGGCCTTGGCCGCGGCGCGCTCCCGCCCACGCCGATGCAGCGCCACCGCGCCCAGCGCCGCGTCATCGAAGGACAGCGACGGCGTGGCCCGGCGCTCGGCGGGAAAACGCTCGCCGATGGTCCCCGTGGTCGCCTCACCGGCCACAAACGGCGCGTCCTCCAGCAGCTCAATCAAGAAGCTTTTGTTGGTGGTCAGGCCCGCCACGCGGGTGTCTTGGAGCGCGGTGACCAGCCGGCGGCGCGCGGTGTCCCGGTCCGGCCCGTGGGCCATCACCTTCGCGATCATGGGGTCATAGAACGGGGAGACCGCCTGCCCGCTGGCCACGCCAGTATCGACGCGGACGCCGGGCGTCCCCGCATGGGCGCTGTCGTCTTCGGCCGCGCGCCAGAGCGCGATGTCGCCGGTCTGCGGTAGAAACTCTTGGGCGGGATCCTCGGCGTAGAGCCGCGCCTCGATGGCGTGGCCGTCGAAGCGCACATCGTCCTGGGCAGGCCGCTCGGCCTCACCCAG
>JBCCTM010000217.1:0-5907 GCA_039198535.1 Pseudomonadota bacterium | reverse complement strand
GAACAGGGTCGTCTACGACGTGACGTCGAAACCGCCCGGCACCATCGAGTGGGAGTGACCCGCGTCCTGGCGACGCGCCTCGGCCCCTTGCAACCGCCGCCGGCCGAGCGTATTTCGGCGCTCGGTCGGGTGATTAGCTCAGTTGGCAGAGCAGCTGACTCTTAATCAGCGGGTCGTAGGTTCGAGCCCTACATCACCCACCACAACCTTCTGATCGGAAACGAAAAACGGCCCCGCCACTGGCGGGGCCGTCCGACTGTCCGACGTCGTCCGATCCGGACGATTTCGACGAAGGTTCATCCGCTCCGCTTCACGGGAACAAGCTCAACTGCTGCGGCGTCTTCAGCCTCGCCGTCGGCGGGATCCAGACAAAGGCCCCCCTGACCAAGGGCCGTGAGCAGAGATCGGAGCGCGTGTGCAGCCACCAAGCTGTCCACGCCGTTACCGAGCAGGCGGAGCTGGCCGCCCCGTTCGGCCAGCCCATCAGCCGCTCGACGAACACGGGCGAGAGCCTCTTTCGGGCTGATGAGCCCATTCTCCGCAAGGCCGCGCATTCCTGCCGCAATTCCGGCGACATCGTTCCGAGAGAGGGCAGGCGCGGCGTCCGGGGCAAGGGCCAGGTATCGAGCCCAGCCTTCCGCATCCGACGGGAGGGGCGGCGGCGCGAGCGAGAGAATTGATCCGACTGCATGGTCAACCAGACCTGTTCGCCCCTGGCGCCATCGCGCCGCGTTCGGTTCCCCTTCTCCGCCTCCGCCGCCATCGGCGACCGCCACATCCTCCGCGCCTGCTGGTCCAGCCCCATCTCGTCGCTGCGATCCCCGCCCCGCGCCCGGAAGCTGTCCGCCCCCGGCGTCTGCCAGAGAAGCGCCGCGTGGCTGATCGTCAGGCCGAAGCCGTTCCCGTTCCCCGCCGAGGCTTTCACAGCCTCCCGGCGCTGCAGCAGCCGGCCCGCATCCGCCGCTCCGAACGTGTTGGCGTCCGGCGTCGGCCACATGCGCGCGGCGAGATCCATCGTCTTCCTGCTGAAGTCCGAGTTCCCCGCCGCGTTGTTCCCATTCCGCGCGGGCGTGCCCGCCATCGGTGTTGGCCAGCGCTCCGACGATGAAGAGCCGGTCCCGCCGGTGCGAGCGGCCGACTTCCGCCGAGCTGAAGACGCCCGCCGCAACGTCGTAACCCAGGCTTCGAAGCTGCCGGTGAACCTGGCGGAAGCCGAGATTGAGGTGGCCGGCGACGTTCTCGAGGACGACGACACGGGGTCGGGTTTCGCCGATGATCCGGGCAACGTGAGGCCACAGGTGGCGCTCATCAGAAGCGCCGAGGCGCTTTCCGGCCATGGAGAACGGCTGGCATGGATAGCCAGCGGCGAGCACGTCGAACCATCCGGCCTGACCGCGCCAAACGAAGGTGGTGAGGTCATCCCAGATAGGGCAGTCGGCCATGGAGCCGTCGCGCATGCGGGCCTGAAGGGTGGCAACGGCCACAGGCTCGATCTCGACAAGACAGGCGGGACGAGCACCGGGTATGGCAACGGCCACGCCTCTTTCGAGACCACCACCGCCAGCACATAGGCCGAGGATCCGGAAGAGCTGCTCGGAATGTGAAGCCAGGCCATGTGGTCCCGTCATCCCCTCTTTTCCGGCGCGACGCGGTCGCGCTCTAGGCGGAAGCGATGGGCCCGCTCTTCCAGGTCGCGCTGCTTGGCAACGGAGAGCAGCCGGCCATGGCGATCCTGCATGGGCTCGCTCCTGGCGGTAGGCGCCCTGCAGAGATCCGCGATCGAGACGTCGTCGCTCATGACGCAGCCCTCCCGCCGTCGATGTGCCGCGCCATCCAGGCGTCCGCCGAGCGCGGGCGGCCGCCTAGGCAGGCCTCGATGTCGTGGAGCAGCTCGCGCAGGCGGCTCTTCTCGCGCTCGTAGGCCAGAGCCGTCGGCGGCGCCTCCATCAGGCCACCAGTGATCACGTCCTCAAGGCGGTCGCAGCGCGCCGCCTCTTCTTGAGCGACGATGCCGGCAAGCTGGCCCACAAGCTCGTCATGCGCGCGCTCGAGGATCCCGCGCAGGCGTTTGTCCAGCTCAGCCATCGTCGTCCTCCCGGCTTCCGACCAGATATTCGATGTCGACGGCGCCGACGCCCTTCACTTCGCTTTTCAGCCGCAGCCACCCATGCCAGCCCGCCGGCAGCTCGAGCTCAAGCGCGTCAATGGCATAGGCGATGCGCTGCAGCGGATCCTCCGACTTGGCGTTCGGCTGCAGCGCGTTCGTCTGTTGCCGGGCCTGCAGCTGCTGGACTTCGCGCTCCAAGTTGGTGAGGCGGTCTCTGCTAGCGCTCGCCTCCATCGCAGGTCCCAAATTCTCAGGCTCCATCAACTGCCCTCCGGGCGCTTCATGCTGGCAACCGCTCGAGCCGCGCCCTCGGCGCTCGAGGGGTTGTAGGTCTGACCGAGCCGCGCGTTGACGTCGGACGTGTTGCCCAAGGCGTCGGCGCGATCGCGTTCGGACGCGCCGGCCTCTCGGCTCCACCAAGCGAAGCTGCGGCGCAGATCTCGGAACTGGACGTCGGCCACGGACGGGGCCTTGCGCGCGGCCGCCTTGCGGACCCGGTTGAACACGCGCCGAAAGTTGTCGGCCTTGTAGGGATCGCCTGTGGGGCGGACGATCAGATGGGCGTCGCGCCCTTCCTCCGCCTCGGCCGCCGCGGCGATCCGCGCCTCGATCCGCGGCAGGACTTCCGGGTGCAGGACCAGGACCGCCGCGCGCCGGACAGATCCGCGGCGCGCCTTGGACCGCTCGAACCGCCAAGTCGCGCCGTCGAATTGCGCCAGTCGCGCCTCGAGCACGTCCGTCTGCCGCTGGCCCTGCAGGAACGACAGCGCGATCGCCAGGGCCACGCCCTCCAGCTCCGCCGCCTCGGCCGCCGCGATCAGGGCGTCGACCTCCGACCAGCTGGCGACGCGCTCCCGCGGATCCGGCGTGATGATCCTGAGCCGGGTCGCCGGGTTCACCTCGATCCATTCGCGCAGCTCCGCATAGCTGAGCAGCACCGACAACAGCCGGATTTCGTGCTGAGCCATGTGCGGGCCGGCTTCGCGGTAGAGCGTCTCGTACCAGTCGCGCAGGATCGATTTCGTAAGCGCGACGACGGGCGATCGGCCCCATTTGCGGGCGATGCGGTTCAGGCCGAACCCGTAGTCGCGCTGCGTCGTCGGGCTGAGCCGCGACCATTCCGGCGCCGCCCGGTAGAGCTGGATGAGATCGTCGACCGTGCGGCCCTTGCCGGCGCCCGAGAACGTCTCGCCCTCCATGGCGGCGGTCACCATGCGGTTCAGCTCCTCCGCCCGCCGGCGCGACCAGGTTGGCTTGGCGTCGTCCAGCTCCACCGGCTCGAAGCCGAGCGCGCGGGCCGTCCCCGACGGCTCCCACCACACGCGCAGGCCGTCGCGCTTGCGCTGCCGCCAGCGCACGCCCGGCGGCGCGTCGTCCAGCCAGGACGCCGGCGGCTTGGCCTTGGCCCGCCGGTTCACTTCGTGGCGGCCATGCGGCGCAGCAGGGCGCGGTCCTGGGCCAGATCCTCGGGGCGCAGGGCGCGCTGTCCTTCAACCTCGGCCGCGCGCCGCGCCTCCGCCCAGCCCAGGACCGCGTCGCGGCGCCAGAAGTAGACATGCCCGACCTTGCGGGCCGGCGGCGGAAATCCCTCCTCGTCCTCGAGGCGCTGGCGCGCGGACCGGAAGGCGGCGGCCGTGCCGTAGCCGGCGACCTGGGCGACCCAATCGGACTGAGCGTAGATCGGCTCGCGCGGCGTCGTGGTGAAGAGGCTCATCGGACGTTCCGCCCGCGCCAGCCCCGGACGGACCATACCGACTGCGCGCCGTGCAGCCAGCAGCCGACCATCATCAGCGCCGTCTGCTGGGCCAGCGACAGGTCCGGGATGAAGAGCGCCACCGTGTCAGCCATGGGCGCCCCCGACGATCGAGGCGTTGAGCTCGGCGATGCTGTCGGTGATCGCCGCCATGGCGGGGCCGGCCAGGCGCATCGCCCGGCGGTGGGCCTGCAGCTCCTGCAGGAGGACGGGCGTCGCGGCCAGCAGCGTGGCGCGGTGCGCGGGCGACAGCACGTGGTGGCCGTCGTTCGCGGCCGCCGTCTCCGCCAGGTTCAGGACAAGGGCGAGGCCCGGGTCATCGCCGGCGGCCGCCAGGGGCGCGCGCGCGGCGCACGGGGGGATGTCGTCTCGCATGGATACCTCCGCAGCGCGGCCGCGGGGGTGCGGCCGGTGCGCGGAAGGTAGTTTGCACAGTGTGCAGGATCAACAGTTATTTGTGAGGTCGTGTGGTCCGCTATGGCTTGGGAGCTCGGCTGTCGTTGTCGCGGTCCTGAACCCGCCGGATCGCCGCGTCCAGGAAGAGGTAACGCGCCAGCTTGCCCCCCCAAAGGCCACCACAGATCACGCAAACCAAGACTACGACGCTCATTAGCGATCCCGTTATCGGGAGATCAAGAACATGGCTTTCCCCAGACAGGACAAGCAAGGTGCCAGGCACGGCTATGCCTGCAGCAAGGCCTAAAACGACGCCAACCATCTCAAGGTGCCTTATACTGTATATTGCCTGCCGTCTTTGAGACTCGAACCTCAACATTTGACGCTCAATCTCTTCTTCTTGTTTCCAGCTCAAACTACACTCTCACAGACCGCCTCGCCAACTTGCGATAACCACGCCCCTAATCGAAGCGCTTCGGTCGTCGACAACTGCGACTTTCCAGTCGTCGGGCTCAGCTGAATGCGCGACCAAAGCGGGCCTCTGGAACCTCCGCAGGACTGTCTTCGCAGAACCTCTCTCCAAATCATAGACTTGCGCAACAACAACGCTCCCATCAGTTGCGCGGTCCGGCGCCCGCAGGTCCACCAGCATCATGTCTCCGGGTAGGTAGCCCGCCAGCGCCATCGCGTTTGTCTTCACCTCCCAAACGTCGACGCCTTTCTGCATGCCTAAGTGCGCTGCGAACCGCAGTTGGCGGTCACGGTCTTCCCTGTTCAGTTGCTGAGGCGGCACCCAAGGCGCCGCTTCAGCGTCTCTAAACCCAGGCTGCGCAACGGGCTTTTCCTCCTCGGTCAGCAAGCCCGCGCGATGAAGCACCTCATCCAGTGGCTCGTTCAAGGCCTCCGCGAATGCGCGCGCTTGTTCGGTCGTCATTCGCTGCGAGCCATTGATCAGCCGCGAAATGACGGTCCGATCGCGACCAATGGCCTCTCCGAGATCCCAGCTCGTGACGCCAGCGCGCTTCTGAGCGCGCTTAAACCATAGCGTATCCACAGCGCGAACATGTGCGCTGTACAATGCACAGTGAATAGCAGATGTCTCACATTGTGCTTGACGGCGATATGGAGCCGGGTCATACGCTATGCAGTATGAAAACCCGGCTCACCCCCGCAGATGTAGTGTTCGCGATGATTGGACCGCCCGATGTGGTCGGTCCGATCTGTGAGACGCACGTCGCCACGCCGTACAACTGGATGCGCGCCTCGGGCGGTCGCGACGCCGGCGATATCCCCAGCGCCCGGCACATGCGCCGTCTCCTCGCCCACGCCGAGGCCGAGGGCATCCCCCTGACGGCGGAGCACCTGATCCGCGGCGCCACGCAGGCGGAGCTGGACGCCCTCCTGTCGCAGCTCGCCCCCGCCTCCCCCTCCAACCCCATCGCCGCGGAGTGAGCCGATGACGGACCAAAACCGCCTCGAAGAGATCATTCGAACCGCCCGAGCCGCGGCGTCGGGCGGGGTGATCCTCAAGGGAGCCGCGGGCGACAAGCTTGCCGCCGTCGATCTCTGGGAGACCATGGCCGATGGCGGCCGGCGCCTGCGGACCGAGCTTCTGGCGCCGCCGCCGCTGTCTGCCTCCGGTCTCGGCGCG
>JBCCTM010000216.1:0-5912 GCA_039198535.1 Pseudomonadota bacterium | reverse complement strand
ATTGGGGCGAGGCGGCTCCTAACGGAGGGGACTTTGACCCAACCGATCTACGTCGCTCGGGGCCATTGAGGCCCCCACGCGCCGTTCGCGATGGGTCGAGACCGCGGCGCCGGAAGGGGCGGGTGGTCGTGCGCGTGGAGAAAGGGCCCATGGAGCGCGCCGCCGAAGGGATGCTCAAGCGCGCGACCCTTGCTCAGCGCGACGGGCCAAGCGGCGTCTCCGCAGCGCGGTCGGCGACGATCGGTGGCGACAACTCGCGCAGCAGCTTCTTTTTGAAGGCGCGCGCGTAATCGTCAAAACCCCTGGCTTGCATGGCGAACGCCCCCGGACCTCCGATCACCTGTGCGCGAAAGTACTCGTAAATTCCGCGGTTAAGGGGGATTTCTCTCCGCCGGATCGCCAGGCCGTTAATGGTCACGTCGCGGCTCAGCAGCGCTATTCGCGCGTCGGCCACGGGTTGCCCTTCATTGGCCTCGCCATCGCCCGAGATGTCCAACACCCGACGGCCGCACGCGGCGGCGGGGCCGTCCCAGACGGTGGTCATGAACGCCAAGAGATCGCCCAGCGCCGTGCCGAAGCCTTCGACGGTTTGCAGCGTCGCCGCCAGATCGTCGGCGAAGGCGTCGATGGCGGCGGGGCTGTCCAGGAAGCGCCAAGGGAGCTTCATCTCCTGATAATGCGCGGCGCTCCAATGGGAGAGCGACACCATGATCCCGCCTTGCTCCAGGATCAGCGCTTGCACCTCGGGATCCCGGAACGCGGCGGCGTGGCCCCGCGTTTGTAGGGCGTATTCCTCTCGGCTGACGCTGTGGGAGACGTCATGGGCCAGGGCCAGCGCCAGGTCGCAGGCGAGCGCGACCGCCGGCGCCAGGGCGGCCCCCAGTCCGAGGGCGACGCCGGCCACCGCACGCCGCGCCCGCGTCGCCGTAAGGCTGAGCCGGCGCAGCGGCCCGCCGCGCCGTTGCCCCGGTCCCCCACACTTCTTTCGCAACTGCTCGCTCGGCATTTGCCCGCTCGGCCTCCGCCTCACCAGCTTCCGCTGTTCTCCATGCTCGCCCAAGGCTCTTTGGGCGGCAGCGCGTCGCCCCGCTGCAGCAGCTCCACGGACACGCCGTCGGGCGACCGGACGAAGGCCATTCGGCCGTCCCGTGGCGGCCGGTTGATGGTGACGCCGCCCTCCATCAAGCGCTGGCACGCCGCGTAGATATCGTCCACCCGATAGGCGAGATGGCCGAAATTGCGCCCGCCCTCATAGGTCTCGTCACTGTCCCAATTATAGGTCAGCTCCAGATCCGGTCCGCCTTCGCCGGACCCTGGATGGGTCAGGAACACCAGCGTGGCCTTGGCTTGGGTCAGATCCATGCGCGCGCGTTCTTCGAGACCGAGCAAGTCGCAATAGAATCGCTTGCTTTCCTCAATGTCGCGCACGCGCACCATCGTGTGCAGATACTCAATACCCATTGCGTCCCTCCGGATCTTTGATACTAGATCTTGTGTTGCATCCTGCCCTGCAGGCGGGAAGATGGCGATGGCCCCTCTTCGGCCCCTGTTCGGCGGTGAGCGTCGCCGCCCAGCGTGACGGTTGCGCGACCGGCCATTGAGCGCCGCGCGGACCTCCAGCGGGACGGCGATCCGGGGCGAGACTGCTTGGGGAGAAGCTTATGGCGATCAGCGCGGAACAACAGACGGAAATCGACGCCTTGCGCGCAGAAGTCTCAGAGACGCGCCGTCCCGTGGCCGCGGGGGCCGAGGCGGCGCTCTATGCGGCGATCCCGGTGCTGGACCACGGCTTCGTGCGCGTGGTGGACTACATGGGCGATGACGCGGCCATCGTTCAGGCGGCGCGCGTCTCCTACGGGAAAGGCACCAAGGCCGCCCGGGATGATCGCGGGTTGATCCGGTATCTCATGCGCCATTGGCACTCCACGCCATTCGAGATGTGCGAAATCAAGCTGCATGTGAAATTGCCGATCTTCGTGGCGCGGCAATGGATCCGCCACCGCACCGCCAATGTGAACGAGATCTCCGCGCGCTATTCGATTTTGGACCGGGAGGTCTACGTTCCCGCGCCGGAGCATCTGGCGGCGCAGTCGAGCGTCAATCGCCAAGGCCGCGGCGCTGTGTTGGAGGGGGCGGAGGCGCAGCGGGCGCTTGAGGTGCTCCGCGATGATGCCATGCGCGCCTACGACCATTACGAAGAGCTGTTGAACGAGCGGGACGGCGCGCCGATCGATGGGAGCCGAGCTGGGCTGGCCCGGGAGCTGGCGCGGATGAATCTGACGCTCAACACCTACACCCAATGGTATTGGAAGACGGATCTCCATAACCTCTTCCATTTCCTGAGGCTGCGCGCCGACGCCCACGCCCAATATGAAATTCGCGCCTATGCCGACGCCATCGGCGAGGTGGTGCGCGCTTGGACGCCCCATGCTTGGGAGGCGTTTGAAGACTACCGGCTCACCGGCGCGCATCTGTCGGGGCCGGCGCTGGCGGCGGTGAAGCGGATGCTGGCCGGCGAAGCGGTGGACCAAGTCACAAGCGGGCTCTCTGCCGGCGAATGGCGTGAGTTGCAGGCGACGCTGGACCGGGGCGAGTGCGGATGAACGCGCGCGGCGGACGCGCCGCCTAGAAGTGTTTGACCTTCGCCCCGAGCGCGCTCTGGGCCGTCAATGCCGCGATCCGCTTCGACCTTGTCTCCGCGCGTTTGGCGCTGTGGATCCAGCGGAGGACATTGCGGCGATAGGACGGGGCCGCCCGGTCGAAAAACGCCGCCGCCGCGGCGTCCGCATCGAGCGCGGCGCGGAGATCCTCGGGGACGCGCAACGCATCCACATCCGCCGCCGCCTCCCAGAGGCCGGCGCGCTTGGCCGCGGCGATGGCGGCCTGGCCGGGCTCGGCCATGCGCCCTTCCGCCTCGAGCCGCGCGGCGCGCCGCTTATAGCTGAGCGCCCAGCGCTGATGGCGTCGCGGCGAGACCCATTGCATGCTGCGGGCGGCGTCGAGCTTCATGCGTCGACCATCGATCCAGCCATCGATCCAGCCATGGGCGATCAGCGCGTCGAGCACGTCCTCTCGGGAGACATATTTCGCGCCCTCCGACTTTTTGCAGGTGACGAGCCAGAGGCCCTCGGCGCGCCCATGGTGCTCGGCGAGCCATCGCCAAAGCGCCGCCGCGTCGACAATTTCGAGACGTTCCCCAGGGCCAAGGGCCGCGGATTTCGGAGGTGTCATGTCGGACAGTCCTGCGATCGGCTCTAATCGCCCATGGTCTCTCGCACGGCCCGCCGCACATAGGCGTCGAGCTCCATCGCCAGCGGTTCACCGGGCTCAGCGGGACCGTAGATGTTGAGCAGAACGTCGGCGACGTCGGGCAGCGCGCCGCCATGGTCGATTTCTTGGAGCTGGGGCGGGATGGTCCGCCGCATCAGGGTGCAGATGGCGAGGTCGGCGGCGATGCTGGCGGTCTCCGCCAGTGTGTTCGCGGTGTCGATGGTCCAGTCCCACTCCAAGCCGGCCTGATCGAGCGCGGTGAACGTGGCGGTGCGAAAAGCGCAGCGTTGCGGGAAGGCGAGCGGCACGGGCCGCCGCCGCCAGGCCCGCCCCTCGGGCGCTCCCACCCAGACCAGGGGGCGGCGCGTCAACGTCTCGCCGCCCGGGCCGCAATCGAACTCCGTGGTCAGGATCACATCGACTTTGCGGTCCGCCCAATCGCGCAGCAACTCGACCGTAGGCGGCGTCACCAAGCTGACCCGGACCTGCGGATGATCGATGTGGAACCGCTTTAGAACGGCCGGGGCCACCAGATGCGCCACGTCATGGGGCATGCCGAGGGTCAATTCGCCGACAAAGCGCGGCGCGGCGGTTCGGGCCCAGATCTCGTCATTCAGCGCCAGCAGGCGCCGCGCCTGGGCCAGCAACTCTTCGCCCGCTTTGGTCACCACGACGCCGCGCCCTTCGCGGTGGAGTAGGGCCACCCCCAACGTCTCTTCGAGGCGTTTGATCTGCATGGAGACCGCCGATTGCGTCAAATGGAGTCGCTCCGCCGCGCGGGTGACGCCGCCGGTCTCCGCCACGGCGATCAGACTGCGGAGCGCCGCCAGGTCGAGATTTCGCGCCATTGCCGCACCGCCCTTTGTCCTGATGGGATGTGGATTTTAATCAATCAAAAATGATGATCGATGGCCTGAGAAACATTTGATTGTCTGAACTGCGGCGTCAAGTGAAACCTATCGGAAGCGTTTATTAAAAGGGCGCGAACCATCAGCTTCTGTGAGGTGTCGCATCATGACTGAGAGTGTGCTGATCCGTCGGCTGTCCCTAAGGGTCGATCTGTTCCGCGCCCTGTGGAAGCGGGCGACGCGGTCGATGATCGTGGCGCGGGAGCGCAGCGCCTTGAAGACGCTGAGCGATGCGCAGCTTCGAGACATCGGGCTCACGCGGGAAGAAGCGCTGGCGGAGAGCCGCCGCAGCCCATTGGACCTGCCCCAAGGTCGCTGGCGCGGCTGGTGAGGGGCAAGCGCTCACAAGCGTCTTTGCATCAGCACCAGAGTGAGCCAGCGGTCGAATTTTCGGCCGACCTCGGGGAGGCGGCCAACCTCTTCGAAGCCGTGGCTCTCATGGAGCGCGACGGAGGCGATGTTGCCCGCTTCAAGCCCGCCGATCATGGCGTGCGCGCCCGCCGCTTTCGCCCGAGTAATCAACGCTTTCAGCAACGCCTGGCCGACGCCCCGCCGTCGGACGCTTGAAGACACGTAGACGGAGTGCTCCACGGTCCGGGCGTAGGCGGCGTGGGGTCTGAACGGGCCGAAGCTCGCATAGCCCAGCGCGACGGATGTTGTTGGGGCCGGGGCCGCGTTCTCAGCGACAAGCACCGGGAACCCCGCGGCGCGCCGCGCCTCCACCCAGAGGCCCATCTCCTCGGCCGTTTGGGTCGCTGTGTTTCAATGGGCGACGCCGTGCAGGATCTCATGATTGTGGATGGCGGCGATCGCCTCGAAGTCCTGGGCGGTCGCATCTCGCACTGTGATCGACATCGGCGCGCTCCCTCTCCGCCCCTCTCCGCGGCCCATGCACGTTCGGCGCAGCCAGATTGTGGGCCTCTCGCAACCCTTGGCGATCCGCGCCGTCGGCGCCAAGGTCGCGTTTAACAATAACGCGGCGCGGGCCGATCGGCCCGACCAGCGCCGGAGCCAAGCGCGCCATCGACGCTGATCACGGCGCGCTTTGGGAGGACAGATGACGCCGCGACCCAACGCCGAAGGAACCGCTGGACCGGATCAGACCGCCGCTCGGACCGCAGAGCGATCGGCCCCAAATACCGAACAGCCCTTGCTCTATGGCGATTTGCCCCTGGCGCCGCGGCGTCCAGAGGGCGCGGATGATCTCTCCTATCTTTACATGCTGCGCGACATCGCGCCCGCCTTGCGGGATCGCCACGGCCTGTTGCTGACCTTCAGTCTCACCGATCTTCTCGCCATCAACGGCCCGGGTTTTCGGCAGTTGGAGTTGGAGACCTACGCGCTGCAAAAGTTGGATCTCCCGCCGATCCATCAGCTGTTCGCCAACTCCATGCTCTACGCCAATGGACGGCGGCATAAGGCCCGACGCACGCCGTTGGCGCGGAGCTTCGCCGCGCCGTTAATCGAGAAAATGCGGCCCGAGATTCGCGCCTTTGTGGATGCGCGGATCGACGCCCTGCGCGGTGCGGGCCCCGTGGATTTTCTCACCGAGGTCGCCGGCGCCGTGCCGGCGCGCTTGATCGCCTCTGTGCTGGGCCTACCGGAAGCGGATGAGCCGCGTTTCACGCAGCTCGTCTATTCCGCCGTGCGGGCGATCTCGTTCCGCTCGCCCGAGGTGATGGCGGCGGCGTCCGCGGATCTCGCCGAGCTCGGGTGTTATGTCGAAGATCTGCT
>JBCCTM010000215.1:0-5931 GCA_039198535.1 Pseudomonadota bacterium | reverse complement strand
TGGGCGCGGGGGGGGGGGCCGCGCGCGCCGCGCCCCCCGCCGCGGCCGCCAGGGGCGCGAGCACCGTCAACGAGCCGAGCGCGCCTGAGTAATTGAGAGGTGTTGGGCCATCGCAGCGCCGCGCGCTAACGGCGTTGCTTAGACAACGACACCGGCCGTCCCGACGGGGCGGCCGGTTGTTCGTTTGCGCATGGCGATGCTGGCGGACGGCTTTCTCGACCTGGCCCTCGTTTGCGCCTAGGGGGAGGATGGCGGAGGAGACGGGCGGCGGCCAACTGGTCGCTGGCGATGAGATAGGCTTTGACCAGAGCAAGAAGGCGCGCTTCACCGCCGACGAGGGCGGCTAAGCGCCCAAAACGAGATTTTCGGAGCCAAAAGGCGATGAAGTTCTAGGACATCGTCGAGCAGCCGGGGGCCCATGCGGCGGCTGCGTTGTTGAGAGCCCAGCGGCGCAAGTTGTTGAGCTTTCCGATGAATGTCGGCGTGCAGATGAGGGCGCGCGGGCGACGGCGCGGCACGTCTTGTCCTGCGGCTTCAATCTGTCGGATGTCCCTCGAGACGCAGGTGATACACCTTTCGGCCGGGTTACGACGTTTAATGATGGCGGAGCCGCCATCGCATTCTTTTCCGCCATGCGACGAACACAGGAGCGCCCATGCAGGTGATTCGCACCCTCCTTCTTCTAGGCGGCGTATGCGCCGCCATGACGGTCTCCGCGCAAGCTGAAGAGCTGATCTCCCGCAGTGAATGGCGGAAGCTGACCAAGAATAAGACTCTGCATCTCGAGAAAGACGGCGTTCCGGTCGGCCGGATGTCTTTCCAAGTCGGCCAAGTTTTTTGGCTTGCGCCCGATGGGAAATGCTCGATGGGCTTTCTGAGCCATCGCGGGGGTTACACGCTTTACAATTACATGAGACTTCGGGAGCCCGACAAATTTGAGCATTTGAGGGTCGGCTCGGAGATTATGCTCAAAAGCATCGACACGGGCGAAGAGTTCCAAGTGTCTGAGATTAACGATGACCTCTTTTGGTGCGAACGGCGGAAGGCGCAGTTCGGTCGGAAACGGTTCAAAGCTGAATCCACAGAGGACGCCATGGCGTCCATAGCAGCGATCCGCGAAGAAAGGCTTCGACGGGAACGCCAGCAGAACATGCGTGCGCTGGCCGCGATTCAAGACACGAACTATGCCCTCGGCGGGGATGTTGGCCCGATCGCCTATGGACTGCCGAATGCGTCGCTGGACGGTCTGCGCATTGTTCTTCGCACGCCCGAGGTCTCCAAAAGCCGCGCTCGGGATGTCATGCGCCGGATCTGCAATGCGTATAACGAAGGCCGCTCCTTTGGGAACGCGCGCACGATCGAGATCCTCAACACCAGATCCAACCAGGGCTATACCAATTTCATGGGGGTTAAAGCCTGTCAGGACCAACCTGGCGTGTCATCAGAAGACGCCATGGGAGAGGTGTTTGCGTACCGCCCCTGACGCGCCTCCCCCGGTCCGCGGCCGCCTCCCATAAAAGAAACGCCGCCCTCGGGGGCGGCGTTTCCAAGCTGTACAATATCTAGGTTGCGTTAAACGCCGACGCCGTTCGGATCACTCGACCCGCCCAAACTCACGGGGGTCGGAGAGGATGACGAGCCGGTGCTTACCGTTGCAGAGGAATTGGGCCGGTTCGCCGCCGCGGCCCCGAGAGGATCGTCTGATCGCTGTACTGACCCTTCGAATTGCGCGCCCGATTCGATGGCGATGTTCTTGTGAAGGATGTCGCCCTCCACTTGGGCCGTGGAGGACAACCGCACTTTTTGCGCGCGGATGCGGCCGATCACCTTGCCGTTCACCACAACATCATCGGCGATGATTTCCCCGCGCACGAGGGCGCTTTGGCCGATCGTCAGAAGGTGAGAGCGAATGTCGCCTTCGATGGTGCCCTCGATCTGCATATCGCCTGAGGTCTCTAAATTCCCTTTGATTATCAGATCATTGGAAATGATCGACGGCGCGGGTTTCGGTTGGCCGCGCGACGCGGCGCCCCCCGTGCTCGGCGCAGGAGCGCGCCCCGCCATGCTCGGCGCGCCGGGCGCAGCGGCAGGAGAAGGCGCGCCGGACACCGGGGCCTCATTCGCTTCGTTCAGTTTGCTCTTAGAAAACATCTTCCCCAGCCTTGAAATAGCGCACGGGATTAAGCGGCTTGCGGTAGCGGCGCACTTCGTAGTGCAAATGGTTGCCCGTGCTTCTTCCCGTGCTGCCGACCTCGCCGATCATCGAGCCGCGTGAGACCGTCACCCCCTTGTCCACATGAAACTTGCTCATGTGCGCATAAACTGTCTCATACCCCAGAGCGTGGCGAATTTTAACAACTTTTCCATAGCCGCGCTGCACACCCACATAGGTGATGACGCCATCCACCGGAGCGTAGATGGGCGTTCCTTTAGGAGCCGCCAGATCCACACCGTGATGCGCGGCCCACCGTTTCGTGACGGGGTGACGCCGAGGCCCAAAGCCAGAGGTGAAGCGATAAGGAGCGCGCAGCGGCTTCGCCAGGGGCAGGCGTTCAAGCGCGATGCGCAACGAATTGATGCGCTGGAGCCGATCCAACGCGTCGGCGACGGATTTTTCGTTTGTCGGGAAACCCCGGGCTGCGTCGGGGACGCGATAGGAGATGGGAAGAAACGGACCGCCCTCGCCCGAATAGGTGCGCTCGATCTCTTTCACCAAGCCGTCCACATCGACGCCCGCACGCTTCAAGATCCGTTCGAGCTCGCCGATGCTGGCTTCCGTCGCTTCGCCGAGCTGGGCCATGACCTGGCTCTGGTGCCGCCGGATCTCTTCAATTTGTTTTGTCATATCCGTGACTTGGCCGGCGAGCGATCGTACTTTGACACGCGCCTCGTCGCGCTCTCCGACGGTCTCGTCCAAGGTCGCCACGAAATCGTCCAGGCTGGCGCGGCGCTGATCCGCGGCGCGCTGCGCCTCGGTGAGTTTGCGCTCCATCTCCAAACTGCGCAGACGAAGCTCCTCAAGTCGCGTGAGCGTCTGATCCCGCTGCGCGGTCACTTCGCGCAGGCGTCTGCGGCTCGCCTCCAGTCGACCTTGGAGCGCAAGCTCGACGCCGGCTTTGTTCTCAATCTGTCCGTGATTGCTGCTGACCTGACGCATCACTTGATCGAAGCGGCGCTCACTGTCGTCCAGCTCAGCCTGCAGCCGCTCATACCGATCTTGCAGGCGGGAGAACCGCTGCTCATAGGCGTCCTTCACCTCCACCATCGCGCGATCTTGATAGGCGATCTGCGAGCTGGAGACCGTGGCGCTCACTGTGAAGGTCATGGCCCAGGCCACCAGACCGACGACGGCGGCCGTGGCGAGCAGTTGGGTTTGGGAGCTCAGCGTGAGATAGCGGACAGAGCCGTTGCTCCTCACATACACTTCGCGCTCAGGAAAATAGCGCTCGAGTAGTTCCCGCATGCGATCGCTCAATCCGTTCGTCGTTCTTGCCCGCACGCAAGGATCGCACCCAACCGGGCGCGCCCCTTCTCTCGGGGGTGGCCAGAGACCGCCAAACCGCTCGATCGCTCCTCCAGCGCGGTCCTAGATCTTTTATTTATCATTATCAAGCGAGATTTTTCTTAACAAATAGTGCAGATAAATCGAGAATAGCGCGGACTGGTGCATTTTAGTCTATTTAATCGGCGAGCGGCCAATAGAAGTCCAACGGCAGTCCCGCTTCTGCGCGCTTTTCATCATTGAAAGGGGGCCGTAAGCGCCCGCCGAAATAGCGCTTCACCAAGTCATGGAAGGTCTCTTTCGGATCCAACTCGCGCCTGCCGCATAAAAAGTGGAACCATTTCGCGCCATACGCCACGTGCCCCACTTCTTCGCTGTAAATTATTTCGAGGGCGGCGACGGTCTCATCGTCGCCTGCTTTGCCGAACAGCTCAATCATCCCCGGCGTCACATCAAGTCCTCGCGCCTCAAGCACCATCGGCACGACCGCCAGACGCGCCATCAGATCCCCCGCCGTCGCTTTGGCCGCGTTCCAAAGGCCGGCATGGGCTGGCAAAGCGCCGTAGTAACTTCCGTGCGACTTCAGTCGGGACGACAAGAGCTGAAAATGCTTGGCTTCCTGATCCGCCGCCAGCGCCCAATCATCATAAAACCCGCGGGGAAACGCCACGTCCGGGAACCGAGCGCAGATATCCCAATGCAGATCGATGGCGTTCAACTCGATGTGTGCGATGGCGTGGAGCGTCGCCACGCGCCCGGCCGGCGAGCCGCCGCCCCGTTTCGGCATGTCCCTCGGCTCCAACAGCGCCGGGGCGTCGGGCCGCCCAGGGTCGTCAGGGAGATCGATGGAGGGCGGATTTCGCTCAGATCCGTCTGCGTCCAAAGACAGATCTCCGGCGAACCACGCCGCGGCCAGAGCGCGGCTCAGCTCCGCTTTGCGCGCGGCGTTCGGCTCCCGCACCACGGCGGCCGCCCCGTGACGCAAGGACGGCCAAGTCATCTCGGGCAAGATAGCTCGGCCGCCAAGGCGAGGCGGCGCTCCTGAGCGTGTTCTTCGACCGTGTCGGACATGCACACCCCCTTCGCCTCACCTTGCGTCGGCCAGCCCGTTCCCCACGGACCACCTCTTGCGGCTAGAGCCCCTGCGCCGCCTCTAATACGGCCTCCGCATGGCCTGGCACTTTGACCTTTCTCCAGATCCGCCGAATGACCCCAGAGCCGTCGATCAAGAATGTGGCGCGTTCGATCCCCATGTATTTTTTGCCATACATGGCTTTCTCGACCCATACCCCATAGCGCTCGCACACATCGCCATCCGCATCCGACAACAAGGGGATGCCGAGCTCCCGCTTGGCGACAAATTTCTCATGTTTCGCGACGGTGTCTTTAGAGACGCCGAGAACAACGGCGCCGGCCGCCTCAAAAGCGCCCGCGTGCTCGGTGAAAGCGAGGGCTTCTTTCGTGCAGCCGGGCGTGTCGTCTTTCGGGTAGAAATACAAGACCACGATCTTGCCTTTGAAGTCTGTTAAAGACACTTCTGCACCGCCGTCGCGCGGTAGTGTGAAATCCGGGGCCGGGGCGTCCACGGCGGCGCTTGTCTCGGTGCTCATGGCTCTCCTTTCCTCTATTGGCGGTCATGGGGCGAGTTTAGGCCAGCGCCTGCGCAAAAGGCCCCTGCGCGGCATAGGCTAAGACGACCAAGCGGCCTGTCCAGCCGCGCAGGGCGACCGACGCGGACAGACGGGCGAAGAGGTGCGGAGTATAGATGCGGACAGCGCTGCAGACGGAGCAGGATCCCGCGAGTGACGCGGAACGGCGGAGCCTCGCCGCGGGCGCCGCGTCGCGTCGGTCGAGCAGCCTGATCGCAGGCCTTCTTACATTTGGCCGAGACGCGCTATCCGCCGGACTGACGCTGCTGACGGCGACGCTCCTCGCGACGAACGCCCGCCTCTCCATGGGGCCGATTTCCTTGGATGGCTTAGCCCCGCAGCTTGAACGCGTGATCAGCGACGCCCTTGCGGAGGCCGCCCCGGGGTGGCGCGCCGAGATCGGGGGGCTCCGCGTCGCCCAATCGCCGGAGAACGGCGCAGGCCTCCGGTTGAGCGAGGTGGCCCTCCGCGACCCGCGCGGCGATGTGGCGTTCCAAGCGGAGGAAATCGGCCTGGCGCTGAACCCGCTCGCCGAGGGCGTCGTCACGGGCGTGCGGCTGATCGGGGCCGAGGCGGTGGTCGCCCGAGACGTCGAGGGACGCTGGCGCTTTGCGGTCAACAGCGTCGGCGGGGCTGCTCGGGGGGAAGGGAGCGGCCCGACGGCGGGCGGCCCACCCGGCCTGTCCGCTTTCGCGCCGGATAACACGGGCGATATCGAAGCCGCTCTGGGCGATGATATCTCGGATCCGCTCGCGCGAAACTTGCGCGCGACCGCCCGTT
>JBCCTM010000214.1:0-5943 GCA_039198535.1 Pseudomonadota bacterium | reverse complement strand
TGTGGCCCGGCCGAACGGCGTCGGCTTTCAAGTCATTGACAGCTTTTCCCGCGTGGTGCGGCTCGGCGAGGGTCTCACAGAAAGCGGTCGGCTTTCAGAGGCGGCCATGGACCGGGCCGTGGCGGCGTTACGGATCTGCGGGGAGCGCGTGGCCAAGCACCGCAATGTGACGCTGCGCGCCATCGCCACGGAGGCGTGCAGGCGCGCCGCCAATGGCGCCGACTTCGCGGATCGCGTGCGGCGGGAGACCGGCGTCCGGCTGGAAATCATCACGGCGGAGGAGGAGGCGCGATTGGCGGTCGCCGGATGCGCGCCCCTGCTCGATCCGCTCGCCGAAGAACTCGTTGTGTTTGATATCGGCGGCGGTTCGACAGAGGTGATGTGGGTGGATCTGAGCGGGACCCACGCGGAACGCCGCCGCGCGCTCTTGATGGCGTTGGCGCGGCGCGCCGACGAAGCCGGCGGCGCCCCGACGGATGTGGCGGACCACATCAAGGATTGGATCTCCATACCCGACGGCGTGGTCACCTTGAGCGACGCGTTCGAACCGGATGAGGAAGACGCCGAGGCGGCGCGCGGCGCGCCCCAAGCCGTTCCAGACTGCTTTCACCATATGGAGCGCCATGTGAGCGCTCAGCTGAGCGACTTCGCCAAGCGGAATGGACCGCTTTCCGACGATCGGCTGCGCCGGCTGCAGTTGCTCGGCACATCGGGGACCATCACAACCTTGGCCGGCGTGCATCTTGGTCTTCCGCGTTACACGCGAGATCAGGTGGACGGCCTGTGGATGCGCCGCGCGGAGGTGGAGCGCGTGATCGAACGGCTCCGTGGTCTCTCCCCAGAAGGCCGGCGCGCGATCCCCTGCATCGGGCAAGACCGCGCCGTCAACCTGATGGCGGGCGCGGCGATCCTCCAAGCCGTCCTTAACGCATGGCCGACGGACCGCATTCGCGTGGCGGATCGCGGCCTGCGCGAAGGAATACTGTACGGACTGATGCAAGAAGAGGCCGAAGGTGGCCGAGGCCCGTCCGGTGGAGGGGGCGGCGGAGGCGGAGGCGGCCGACGCTCCCGGAGCCACAGCCGGGTCGGACAATCGCTCCTGAGAGGAGCCGCCTCGGGCGCACGCCCAGGATCGGGAGAACGAGGTGGCTGACGGCCGGAAAAGAGGGCCAACCCATGGCCGAGGCCGGGTCCAATCGCCTGGCCCAGGCCGCGGCGGCCCCGAGAAGACGAGCGGCCGTGGCGAGCGTGCGCTCAAGGTCCGCGTAAAAACCGCTAAGGGACGCAAGCTTTCCTCAACCCGCTGGCTGCAACGCCAATTGAACGACCCCTATGTGCGCCAAGCGCAGCAGGACGGGTATCGCTCCCGCGCCGCCTACAAGCTCCTCGAGATCAACGCCAAGCACACGCTGCTGCGGCCCGGGGCGCGGGTGCTTGATCTGGGCGCGGCGCCCGGCGGGTGGGCGCAAGTGGCCGCGGCGGCGGTCAACGCGGCCGGAGAGCCCGGCGCCCGGCGCGGCGTGGTGCTGGGCGCGGATCTATTGGCGATGGATCCAATACCCCATGTGCGCCTTCTTCAGCTCGACTTCCTCGACCCCGAGGCGGAGCCCACGCTGCGCGTCGCGCTGATCGAAGCGGGCGCGCTGGCGCCGGACGCCGACCGCGCGGAAGTGGATCTGGTGCTATCGGACATGGCCGCCGCCACCACGGGCCATCGCCAGACCGACCACATGCGCATCGTCGCCCTTTGCGAGGCCGCGGCCGAATTCGCGCGCGGGCTCTTGGCGCCAAACGGCGCCTTCGTCGCCAAGGTCCTGCAGGGCGGCGCGGAGGGCCAGTTGCTTGCTCAGCTCAAGCGAGACTTCCGCAAGGTGGTCCATGTGAAGCCGCCCGCAAGCCGGAAGGACAGCGCCGAGACCTACCTCGTGGCGACGGGCTTCAGGGGAGAGCGCTTCGCATAGCGGCTAGGGCCATGGACATCTTCGACAAAACGACGCTGATCGAGGCCACGCGCGATCCCAACGCACCGCGGCTCAAATATCTCGGCTTCTGGAGCGACCGCCCCTCGCGTCCGGGAGGCCCGCTTGGGCCAGAGTGTTTCAGCCAATGGTACGCCGCAGCCTTCACCGGCCCCGCAGTGAGGCGTACCCCACCGCCGAGCATTGGATGATGGCGGAGAAAGCGCGGCTGTTCCGCGACGCCGCCGCCGAAGCGCGGATTATGGAGGCGACAAGCCCCGGGGCCGCGAAGGCCCGTGGCCGTGAAGTGAAAGGCTTTCGGGAGGCGGACTGGGCGGCCAAACGTTTTGACATCGTGGTCGCCGGCAATCTTCTCAAATTCGGCCAACATGCGGCGCTCAAGCAGTATCTCATGGCGACAGGCGAGCGCATCCTCGTCGAGGCGAGCCCGCGGGACGCGGTTTGGGGCGCAGGGGTCGGCAAGGCCGACGCGGCGTTTGAACAGCCTGAGCGTTGGCCTGGCCTGAATTTGTTGGGCTTTGCACTGATGCGCGTGCGCCGCGCTTTGCGGGACGCTGAGCGCGAAACGTTGCGCTAAGGCGGTTTCAGGGCCTCGCCCAAATGGTTTTGAGGCCCTATGGCTCTTAGAGGGAGGGCCTCATTTCGGCCCGCCTTGCAACCCTTATTCGCCCGCCGATCCGGACGGCGGGCGCGGCCCTTCTCCGCGTCTTCGCCCCACTTGTGGAGCCCGCTCCTCGATGCCCAAAACCGCCCGCCGCCGCCTTGCGCTCTCGATCGCACTGCTCGCCACCGTGGCGACGCTGACCACGCCGCCTTTGGCCGGCGCCAAGACAGCCGAACCGCCGCTCTACACCAAAGCGCGTCAGTTGACCTTTGAAGGCCGCCGCGCCGGCGAGGGTTATTTCTCGGCCGATGGCTCTCGGATGGTTTTCCAAAGCGAGCGGGGTGGCGAGAACCCGTTCTATGGCATGCACCTGCTCGATTTGGAGACAGGCGATGTGCGCAGGATCTCACCGGAGCGCGCGAAAACGGCCGGCGGCTGGCTGCATCCCACGCGCAATGTGGCGATGTTCTCCTCGACGCAGCTCGACCCTGAAATCGACACCAAAATCCAGGCCGAGCTGGACTTCCGCGCCTCTGGCCAAATCCGCCGCAACTCCTCGGATTTCGACCCCGCCTTTGAGATCATGACGGTTGATTTGCAGACGGGCGTCTATACGCGGCTTACGAACGCGGAAGGATATGACGCCGGGGGCGCTTATAGCCCGGACGGCCGGCAGATCGCCTTCGCCTCCAATCGCGCCGCCTACGCCGCCGACCTCGCCGGGGCGGACGCGACGCGGCTTCAGAACGACCCATCCTCGTACATGGACATCTACCTGATGGACGCCGACGGCTCCAATCTGCGCCGTTTGACGGACGCGCCCGGCTATGATGGCGGCGTCTTCTGGAGCGCGGATGGCGAGAGCCTGGTTTGGAGGCGTTTTTCCGAAGACGGGACCACGGCGGAGATCTTCGTCATGGACGCCGACGGCGCCAACCCGCGCCGGATCACCGATCTTGGCGCGATCGCCGGGGATCCGTTTTTCCACCCCTCGGGCGCCTATGTGATCTTTGCGGCCAACCGAGAGGGCTTCGGTAACGTCGAGCTGTATCTCGTGGACATCGACGGGGCCCGCGCGCCCGTTCGCGTGACGGACCGAGAGGGGTTTGATGGACTGCCCACCTTCTCGCCCGATGGCGCGACGCTCAGTTGGACGTCCGATCGCACCTCAGACGACAACGCGCAGATCTTTGTCGCGGAGTGGGACCACGAGGCGGCGCTGCGCCGCTTGGGTCTGGTGGAGACAACCGGCGGCCCGGGCGCGCCGCAACTCGGCGCGGCGCTCGCCAGCACCGAAGCGGCCATCTCTGCGGCCGATTTGGAGACCCATGTGCGGGCCATGGCGTCGGAAGCCATGGAGGGCCGGCTGACCGGCGCGGCGGGCGGCAAAGCGGCGACCGCGTATGTGGCGGCGCTGTTTGAGCGCGCGGGGCTTGAGCCCGCCGGCGTCGATGGCGGCTATTTCGAGCCTTTCACTTTCACCTCCGGCGTCTCGCTGGGGCGCGACAACAGCCTGGTCGCCCAGCTCCCGCCGCGCGCTCCCGCGACTGACACAGAAGGGGCGCTCTTCGAGGATGACGCGCAGAGCGTCGATTTCGCAATCGATCAGGACTGGCGCCCGCTGGGCCTATCGAAAAGCGGCGCGACGGAGCCGCTGGAGGTGGTGTTCGCCGGCTATGGCTTGGTGGCTGGGGCGACGCGCGATCTGCCCGCTTATGACGCCTTGGCCGGTGAGGACGACGCGCTCCAAGGGCGCTGGGCGTTGGTCTGGCGCGGCGCGCCGCCGGAGAGCTCAAGGGAGCGCCGCGCGCAGCTGATGCGCGTGGCGGGCATCGGTTACAAAGCCTCCGTGGCGCGGGCCCGCGGCGCCGCCGGTTTGATCGTCGCCGATGGCCCGGGCGCAGGCTATGCGGAGGGACTTCCCGAGCTTTCTGTGTCGTCGCAAACCAAGGGCGACGCGATCCCCGTCATCGCGGTGACGCGGGCCACCGCTGAGCGCTTGCTGCGCGCCGGCGGGCTTGATCCGGCGACCGTGGCGGACGGCCTGGCCGACGGCTCGGGCGCCGGCGCGATGCGGCCTCTCGCGGGCGTGACGCTGTCGGCTCGGATCGATCTCGATTTCAAGACGCGTACGGGCCGCAATGTGCTCGGCCGGCTCTCCATGGGCGGCGATCCGAACGCGGCCCCGGCGGTGATCGGCGCGCATGTGGATCATCTTGGCCGCGGCGGCACCTACGCCTCCCGCGCAAAGCCAGACGAGGCGGGCGGCGTCCATTACGGCGCGGACGACAACGCCTCTGGCACAGCGGCGCTGATGGAGATCGCCGAGACCTTAGCGGCGGAGCGCCGCGCCGGGGTCGTGTCGGGCGCGCGCGACGTGGTGTTCGCCGCGTGGTCGGGCGAGGAGCTGGGGCTGATCGGCTCGTCGCGCCATGTCGAGAGGCTAAAGCGCCTCGCCGACGCGCCTGATCTGAAAGGCGTCATCGCCTCCTATATCAATATGGACATGGTCGGCCGCCTGCGGGAGGATCGATTGCGCCTTTCCGGCCTCGGCTCTTCCTCCGTCTGGCGCCGGGAGATCGAACGGCGGAACGCGGTGATCGGCTTGGCGATCTCCACCTCGGACGACGCGTATTTGCCGACGGACTCGACCCCATTCTATCTGGCCGGCGTGCCTGTGCTTTCGGCGACCACCGGCACCCATGACGACTATCATACGCCTCGCGATACGGCCGACCTCATCAACTATGAAGGACTTGAGCAGGTCGCGCGGCTCATGCGGTTGTTCGTGATCGGCCAGGCCCAGGCCGCCACGCCGCCCGATTACATTGAACTGCAGCGCACCAATGCGGGACCGACGCGGACCGGAGCGCTCTATCTCGGCACCATTCCAGATTACGTCCAAGAGGGCGTGCGGGGCGTCGCGTTGTCCGGCGTGGTCAAAGGCGGGCCTGCGGCGGAAGCTGGGCTCAAGGGCGGAGACCGCTTAGTGGGCTTGGCCGGCGAAGAACTGGTGAACCTCTACGATCTGATGCGGGTGATGAACGGCTTGAAAGCCGACGAGACCGTTTCCGCGGAAGTGGTCCGCGGGGCCCAAACCCTCACGCTCAAGATAACGCCCCGGCGTCGCCAATAGGCGATTGGCTGAGGAGACCCGGCGTCTTGGGGGGGGCGCGGCGTCTTTTGGGGGGCGCGGCGGCTTGGGCGGGCGCGGCCGCGTTGCGCGGGCCCGCTGTCTGACCGTGGGGGGGGGGGGTACGCCCGGCGCGGCCGTTCCCCATTTCGCCCTGTTGCCGGTGGAGTGTGACGATCCCCGTGCGGAGCTTCCTCCTCAATATCGCCGGCCGCGCGCTTGGGTTT
>JBCCTM010000213.1:0-5968 GCA_039198535.1 Pseudomonadota bacterium | reverse complement strand
GCGGCGGTGCTTGCGTCGGCCGCCGCCTCGCACTAGCTGAGGCGTCTCCGCGCGTGAGCGGAGCGGGGCGGTTAGCTCAGTTGGTAGAGCGCTTCGTTTACACCGAAGATGTCGGGGGTTCGAGTCCCTCACCGCCCACCAATCGCGTTTCGCCAGAAACGCGGAAGCGATCACCCCGTCGCAGGCGGCAGGCGTTTCGCTGAAACGCCGAGAGCCCTGGTGCGAGAGCGATCCAAGATGCTCCATCCCTGGCTTTTGCACAGCAAAAGCCGAAGCGCTTACTGATCTCAGGGGGCGCGCGGTGGCGCTTGCTTGGCCCGCGGCTTCAAGGCGCTTCTTCGCGCGTCGAGCGCCTAACGATACGTCACCAACGCTGCGCCGCCGGCCGCCTCAAGATGCGAGATGTCGTTGAAACCACTCAGGGCGACCGTATCGCCTTGGGTCATCAGCCGGGTCAGCGAGCCGTTGTAGACCGGGTTGTGGAGGCGCAGCACGGCGTCATCGGGCGCGTCGAGTAGGCTTTGAAGGATCGCGGCGATCACGCCGCCGGAGGTGGCGGCGACCGCGGTCTCGCCGGGGCCAAGCCGGGCTGCGAGCCGTTTGGTCGCCCCAAGGCCGCGGGCCCGAAAGGCGGCCCAGCTCATGGTCTCCGCGCCATCCGGTCCGCCCGCATGGCCGCCGAGCCAAGAGGCGAAGGCCGTCTCAAACTTGGCTTGGAAGGCGCGGCGCGGATTGTCCGCATCGGCCACGCTCGCGGCGATCGCCTCCTGGTTCGGCGTGTCGGGGAACGCTGGCGCGAACAAATCTTCGGTTCGATACTCGTCCCAATCCGGATCCTGCTCCGGACGCGCCGCCCAGCCCGCCGCTTCCGACGCCAAGCGCGCCGTCTCCGACTGGCGGCGCAAACCGCCTGAGATCAGTATTTTCGGGGACACGCCGCGCTGCGCGAGCGCCGCACCGACGGCTCGGGCCTGCGCTTCCCCCAGGTCGGACAGGCGGTCATAATCCGCGCCGAAAAGGTCGGCTTGGCCATGCCGGAGCAGATAGATCCGTCCCATAAAACCCCATCGTCACATCGCGGACCACCCGCCCGCCTGGCCGTCCGCCGAGCCGCGGCTTGTGCGATAATCTCGCGCGGCGCGGCGAGGGGCAAGACCACCCCCAAGACCACCCCCAAGACCACCCCCCTTGGCGCTGTCAGCCAAATCACGCTGTCGCACAAGAGCGACATTTGGCTACGCTGCGCTGCAGCAATCTTGACAAAACTTTGGGCCTATTGGTGTTTGTGCACGGGGACAGATCGGCGAGTGGGGGCTCGGCGATCTGTGATGGATCCGCTTCACAGAACGGACCCGCTGGACGTGCGCAGAGGGATGCCTGGTCCAGATGATCCCCAGGGCGGCGCTTGGCCCGGGCCGAGCGCCGTCCGCCTCATCTCATGCGCTTTTACGAGACGGCCGCCACGCGCCGATGCGTCTCCCGCGCGATGCGCTCGATTTTTGTCAATCCGCTCTGCTTCTCCCGACTGGCGCGATAAATCAGATGGATAGAGCGCTGAAATGGATTGCGATCCAGGAGGCTGATGTTGAGCGTCGGCGCTTGGCTCCGCAGGGTCGCCATGAAAGGCGCCGGGATCACCGCGTCGCCGAGGCCCGACGCCGCAAGGCTGATCAGCGTCGATAAGGTGGCGGGCGAGGCCGTGAGATCCGCTGCGTCCGCCGCCGCCCCGTTCACGCGTGTGATGCAGGAAAACACAGCTTCTCGGAAGCAATGGCCATTATGCATCAGCAGGATCGGGCGGCGCGGCGGCTGCCCAGGCTCCACGCTGAACGGGTCGTCGCCCACGCTGCGGGCGCTCACATAAGCCAAGCGCTCCGTGGCGATGCGGCGCGCGCGCAACTCCGTGCGACGCGGGAGAGTGGCGGTGACGCCGAAATCGAGCTCGGCCGCCTCCACCCGCGCCTCCACCTCCTCCGTCAGCGCTTCCTGGAACATCACGGGCGCGCCGTCGCTTTCCTCCCGCAGCGCGGCGAGCAAGGGCGCGCCGAGATAGGCGGAGATGGTGGGGATCACGCCAAACCGCAGCGGCCCGGGCAGGAAGGCGCCGGCGCCCCGGGACGCGCGCTCGAAATCGTAGAACGCCTCCGTCACCCGCATCGCGTGCTCCACCAAGGCGCCCGCTTCCGGCGTCAGCGTCACGCTGCGGCCCGCGCGCTGGAACAGCCGCCGGCCGACCATATCTTCGATCTTTCGGATCTGATTAGAGAGCGTCGGCTGGGAGACGCCGAGGCCGACCGCGGCCCGGGCGAAGCTGCGATGCTCGGCGACGGCCAGGAGATACTCCAGGTCTCGAATGCGCAGCAGTCGCGTGGGCGGCGTCGGATCAGGGGGCTGCTCCGGGGATCGGGTCATGTAGGTCGACGCCTATGGTTTGCGATAAAGACGATTGCGGGTAGCTATCTTTCCCGCCGGACGCTGTTGCAAGCGCAGAGCGGGTTTTCTGATGATTTTACTCGGAAATCCGGCGGCCAAAGGCCCGTAAGCCTCCCCTTGTCCGCCGTTTCTCCCATGGGACGCGCAAGCGGCGCATAGGGTCCGGCTATCAAAATTGCTCGAAAAGCTATTGGATCTTGCCGCCGCGACGCGCCATTTCTTAACGCGAGTTAAGCAGCTAGGCGCCGCGGTCTGACGCAGCGCGAGCCACGGAGGCGTTTATGGACGGCGATATCAAATGCCCGATCACAGGGCGGAGCCATGTCACCAACCGAGATTGGTGGCCCTCAAATCTCAATTTGCAGATCCTCCGTCAGCATTCGTCGCTGTCTGATCCCATGGGGCCCGCCTTCGCCTATGCGGACGCCTTCGAGAAGCTCGACTACACGGCGCTGAAGAAGGACCTGGCCGATCTCATGACCGAGAGCCAGGAGTGGTGGCCCGCCGATTACGGCCATTATGGCGGCCTGATGATCCGCATGGCCTGGCACAGCGCCGGCACTTATCGCACCGCCGACGGCCGCGGCGGCGGCGGGGCCGGGCAGCAACGCTTCGCGCCGCTCAACAGCTGGCCCGACAATGGCAATCTCGACAAAGCCCGCCTGTTGCTTTGGCCGATTAAGCAGAAATACGGCAGCCAAATCTCTTGGGCGGATCTGATGATCTTGGCCGGGAATGTCGCGCTGGAGACCATGGGCTTTAAGACCTTTGGCTTCGCCGGCGGCCGCGCCGATGTCTGGGAGCCGGAGATCGACGTCTATTGGGGCTCCGAGCGGGAGTGGCTCGGCGACAATCGCTACACGGGCGACCGGAAGCTCGAAGCGCCGCTCGCCGCGGTGCAGATGGGCTTGATCTACGTGAACCCGGAAGGCCCGAACGGCGATCCGGACCCGCTCGCCTCCGCGCGAGACATCCGCGAGACCTTCGGCCGCATGGCCATGAACGATGAGGAGACCGTCGCGCTCGTGGCCGGCGGGCACACCTTCGGCAAAGCCCATGGCGCCGCGCCAGAGAGCCATGTGGGCCCCGCGCCGGAGGGCGCCGACATCGCCCTGGTCGGCAAAGGGTGGATGAGCGATTACGGCTCCGGCAAGGGCGTCGATACGATCACCAGCGGCATTGAGGGTCCGTGGACGTCGAACCCGATCCAATGGGACAATGGCTATTTCAACGTGCTGTTCGGCTATGAGTGGGAGCTGACCGAAAGCCCGGCCGGGGCCAAGCAATGGGCGGCGAAGGATCTCCGCGAAGAGGACATGGCCCCTCAGGTCGACGGCTCCGGCAAGGTGCCGCTGATGATGACCACCGCCGACATGGCCATGCGCATGGATCCGGATTACGAGAAAATCTCACGGCGCTTCCATGAGAACCCGGATCAGTTCGCCGACGCGTTTGCGCGCGCCTGGTTCAAGCTGACCCACCGGGACATGGGACCCAAGACGCTTTATCGCGGCCCGGAGGTCCCGGACGAGACGCTGATCTGGCAGGATCCAATCCCTGAGGTCGACCACACGCTGATCGACGCCAAGGATGTGGCGAGCCTGAAGAAAGCGATCTTGGCGGCTGGTCCGTCGGTCTCAGACCTCGTCTCGGCCGCCTGGGCGTCGGCGTCGACCTTCCGCGGGACGGACAAGCGCGGCGGGGCCAATGGCGCGCGGGTGCGGCTCGCGCCGCAGAGAGACTGGGCGGTGAACGATCCCCCGCGCCTGGCCGCGACGCTGAGCGCGCTCGAGGGCGTGCAGGAGGCTTTCAACGCGAAGCAAAAGGGCGACAAGCGCGTCTCCCTCGCCGATGTGATCGTGCTGGGCGGCGTGGCCGCCGTGGAGGCCGCCGCGGAGGCGGCCGGCGTGACGGTGAAAGCGCCTTTTGAGCCGGGACGCATGGACGCCGGCGAAGAGCACACCGACGCCAGCTCCTTCGAGCCCATGGAGCCCGAATTCGACGGCTTCCGCAATTTCGTCGGCGGCGCCTACGCCGTCTCGCCGGAAGAGATGCTGATCGACCGGGCGCATCTGCTGACGCTCACTGCGCCCGAGATGACGGTGCTGCTCGGCGGGCTGCGGGTGTTGAATGTGAACACGGATGGCTCTGATCTGGGCGTGTTCACGGACCGCCCGGGCGCGCTCTCGAATGATTTCTTCGTGAACCTGCTCGACCTTGGGATCACCTGGTCCGCCACCTCGCCGCTCGAGACCGAGTTCCAAGGCAAGGACCGGCGGACGGGAGAGAAGCGGTGGAAAGGCAGCCGCGTGGATCTGATCTTCGGCTCTAATTCTGAGCTGCGGGCGCTCTCGGAAGTCTATGCGTGCAACGACGCGCTGGAGAAATTCGTGGGCGATTTCGTCGCCGCGTGGACGAAGGTCATGGAGCTCGATCGCTTCGACCTCCGCCGCGCCGCCGCCAAAGCGGCCTGATACGGACGCCGCCCGGTTGGCGCGAAAACGATGGGAGAGCGCGATGCGACGCGCTCTCCTTTTTCATGTCTGTGGTTCGATGCTGCGCCTCAGGCGACGGGGCGCAGCCCCACCTGCTCAAGGCGCCATTCCAGCAGCGCGATCCGGTCTTGCCCGTAGAAGGGCTCGTCGCGGAACACCATGGTGGGCACACCCCAATGATGGCGGCCGAGCTCGCTTTGATGGGTCTCGATCTGAGCCGTGAGCCGATCGGCCTCCGCCTCCGCACGCGCGTCCATCGCCGCAAGATCCAGCCCGGCCCGGGACGCCGCGTCGGCTAAGCCGCCGTCTTCGAGCCAAGGCTCACCCGACCAGATCAGGGTCGAGGCCTCATCGAGAAACGCCAAGCCTTTGGCCGGATCCTCCTCCGCCGCCAGCACGCCGAGGCGCGAGAGGCGATGGATATGCGGCTGCTCGTCCGAGATCGCTTGGGTCTCGAAATCTTGGACCACGGGATCCGGGTTTGGCCAAGTGAGCGTCACGCCGAGGCTCGCCGCGACACGCGTGATGTCGTGGAGCAGATAGGGCGCCCATTGCGGCTTCGCCTCTCGGAAGAACTCGGGCGTGCGAATGGCGATGGGGTAGACCACGCGCGGGCGGACCGTTAGGGGCCAACGCTTCGCCAGAGCGCGCAGCCTTCCGGTCGCCAAATACGAGTAGGGCGACCGGAAGGACCAATAGACGTCGATGACGTCCTCAGATTTGCCGTCAGACATGGCGCACGCGCCTCCCATCGAAGCCGCTGCCCCGGATTGACGCCGTCACCCTTTATGCGCCTGCGCTTGGGTCAGGAAATGCGCGGTGGGGCCGCCGGCGTCCTGATAGTATTTGAAGTCTCCCTTGGCGGCGATCTTCTCCCACTGGGCGGCGACCCCCTCCGGCGTCTGCTGTCCGGGCGGCAGGTAGGCGCCCGCCGTCTCCACCATGTGGCCGACCGCATATCCCCCGCCGGCGGCGGAGAGGATGGTGCGCGAGGGCGCGTCGGCGCTCACCAGATAGACCAGGCCCGCCGTGATCGCCTC
>JBCCTM010000212.1:0-5969 GCA_039198535.1 Pseudomonadota bacterium | reverse complement strand
CGCGCCGCCAGGATCGGCGCGGCCGGCGCGTCGTTCTCCATTAAGCCGATCACATGGGAGCGCGCGATGGCCACCGGCTCCCGCGCCGCGAACAGCGCGCCCACCACCCGGCCTTCCTCCATGAGCGCGACCCGGGCGATCCCCCGGGCCTCATCGCGCACCGTCGCCGCGACACCGTACGCTGGATCGGCGGCGCGCCCATTGGGGCCGCTGAACAGCGCCCGGGCGAAGGTCTCCCAATCCTCTGGCGCGCTCGCATCCGCAAGCTCGACCCGCCACCCCGCCGGCGAGACCGCCCGCGCCCAATATTCGGTGTCGGGGCGCATCTCGCGCCTGCAGATCGCGAAGCCATACCAGGCCGCGGCGTAGGGCTCGGCTCGGACGATCGCGCCTTTCAACTCCGGTTGGCCCGAGACCGGATCCACCGCCGCCGCCACCAAAGTGTCCACGCGTCCGAGGCTGCTCCATTGCCGGGTCCAATGCATCGGCGTGAAGAGGTGGCCTCTTGAGGTCCGGTCTGTCACGAGGGCCCGGGCGATCATCACGCCGGTGGGGCTCTCGAGCCGCACTAAACTGGCGGGCTCCACCCCAAGGCGGGCGGCGTCCGCGGGGTGGATCTCCACATAGGGTTCGGCGATGTGGCTGCTGAGGCGCGCCGACTTCGCCGTCCGCGTCATGGTGTGCCAATGGTCCCGCACCCGGCCTGTGTTCAGGCGTAGCGGATAGCGCGCATCCGTCGCGGCTGCGGGGGGGCGGGGCGCGAGCGGCAGCATGCGCGCTTTGCCATCAGGGGTGAAGAAGCCCCCCTTGGCGAAGAAGCGCCCGCCCTCCCGGCCGGTGGAAGCGTCCCCGGAGCGTTTCGCCGGGGCCGGCCATTGGAACGGCGCGAGCCCGGCGTAGTCCGCGTCCGAAAGATCCGCATAGGCGCTGATGTCAAAATCTCGACCCATGGCGCCGGCGACGCCGGACAGCGCCGCGTGCTCTCGGAACACGGCGGCCGGGTTGGCGAAATCGAAGGCGTCGCCCCAGCCCATGCGCGTGGCGACGTCGCAGATGATCCGCCAATCGGGCCGCGCCTCGCCCGGGGCGGGGAGGAAAGCCCGTTGCCGGCTGATCCGCCGCTCTGAATTCGTCACCGTGCCGTTCTTCTCGCCCCACGCCGTGGCGGGCAGCAGCACATCGGCGAGCGCGGTGGTGTCGGTGCGCTCGATCACATCGCTGACGGCGACGAATTCGCAAGCCTTTATGGCGGCGGCGACCGCGTCCGCCTCGGGCATGCTCACCGCCGGGTTGGTCGACATGATCCAAAGCGCCTTGATCCGGCCGTCCGCGCAGGCGCGGAACAGGTCCACGGCCTTGAGCCCTGGTTTGGGGCTCATGGTGGGCGCGCCCCAGAAGGCGCGCACCGCCTCGCGATGATCGGCGTTGTCGAGCTCCAGATGGCCGGCGAGCATGTTGGAGAGCCCGCCCACTTCCCGCCCGCCCATGGCGTTGGGCTGGCCCGTGACGGAGAAGGGGCCCATGCCCGGGCGGCCGATCCGGCCCGTGGCCAAGTGGCAATTCAAGATCGCGTTGACCTTGTCCGCGCCGGAGGTCGATTGGTTCACGCCCTGGCTGTAAATGGTGACGACCCGCTCCGCACCGATCCAGAGATCATAGAAGGCGCGCAAATCCGCCTCAGCGAGGTCGGTTGTCTCGGCCACCGCCTGCAGGGAGGCGGGCGCCGCCGCGGCCAACGCCTCCTGCAGGCCCGAGATATGCGCGCTGGTGTACGCCTCGTCGATCGCCCCCCGGGCGGCGATCTCATTGAGCAGGCCGTTGAAGAGCGCGACATCCGATCCCGGCGCGAGGCGCAAGGCGATCTCCGCCAGATCGCTGCTGGCCGTGCGCCGCGGGTCGATATTGACGATGCGCATGTCCGGCCGCGCCGCCTTCGCCGCGGCGATGCGTTGATAGAGCACCGGGTGGCACCAGGCGAGGTTGGAGCCCACCAGGACGATGGCGTCGGCCTCCTCCAAATCCGCGTAGACGCCCGGCACGGTGTCCGCGCCGAACGCGCGCTTGTGGCCCGCCACGGAGGAGGCCATGCAAAGCCTTGAGTTTGTGTCGATATTGGCGCTGCCCACATAGCCTTTCATCAGCTTGTTGGCGACGTAGTAATCCTCCGTGAGGAGCTGGCCCGAGATGTAGAGGGCCACGCTATCGGGCCCGTGGGCGGTGATGGCGTCGGAGAAGCGCCGCGCCACCAGATCGAGAGCGGTATGCCAGCTGGCCCGCGCGCCGCCCACCTGCGGATAAAGAAGCCTCCCTTCAAGGCCGACCGTCTCCCCGAGCGCGGCGCCCTTGGAGCAGAGCCGGCCGAAATTCGCCGGATGCGCGGCGTCTCCGGCGATGGCCGCCGCCCCGCCTCCATCGGGCGTCGCCTTCACCCCACAGCCCACCCCGCAATAGGGACAGGTGGTCGAGACCGCGCCCTCGCCTTTGGCGCGGCTCGGCTGCGGGTCAGGCCGCGCGGTTTTGGGCGTGCTCTGTTGCATGGCCTGGCTCTCGTTGGGTCACGCGGGGCGATGGGGGACGGTGGGCGCTGCGCGGGGAGCGGCGGCCCCCGTGGCGCTGGAGGTGGCCGCTGCGGCGCGCCTTAACCGGCGATGCTGCAGCGGCCTCCATAGGGTCCACGGGGGGCGCCTCCACAAAAGCGGGGCCGAAGATTAACGCCTCCCGCAGATCGGAGAGATCCGCGCCGTCGAGCAGCTGGCCGAAATACCAGGCTCCGTCGCCGGTATCGCCGTAGAGGACCGCGCCGATCAGTCGATTGTCCTGGAGCACCAACCGCTTATAGACGCCACGATCCGGATCCCGCAGGATGATCTCCTCGCGGTCCTCGCCGGGCGCGAAATCCCCGGCGGAGAACAGATCGACGCCGGTCACCTTCAGCTTGGTCGCCGTCACCGAGCCCTCATAGGCCGCCGTCTCGCCGGACAGCGTTTGCGCCGCCACGGCGGCCATCTCATAGAGCGGGGCCACCAGCCCATAGCAGAGCCCACGATGCTCCACGCATTCGCCGACCGCCAGGATGGCGGGGTCCGACGTGACCATGGCGTCGTCCACCACGACGCCGCGGCCGACCTTTAGCCCCGCTTCTCGCGCCAGCTGCGTGTTCGGGCGGATGCCGACCGCCATCACCACGAGATCGGCGTCGATCCGACGCCCATCTTTCAGCGCCACGGCTTCCGCGCGCTCTTCGCCAAGGATCGCCGCGGTGTCGGCCCCGCACAGCACTTCGACGCCACGCTCCTCCAACGCCGCTTGCAGCAACAGCGCCGCCTCGCGGTCGAGCTGCCGCTCCATCAGATGCGGCATCAGATGGAGCACCGTCACGTCCATCCCTTGCAGCCGCAGGCCCGCGGCGGCTTCCAGGCCCAGGAGCCCCCCACCGATCACCACCGCGCGGCCGCCCTTCTGGGCGGCGGCCAACATGGCGTCCACGTCATCGAGATCGCGGTAGCTGAGCACGCCGGGCAGATCCGCCCCGGGCGCGGGGAGGATGAAGGGCTGCGAACCGGTGGCGATCAGCAAGCGGTCATAGGGCGTCTCGCAAGGGACGCCCTCAGCCGCTTCGCCGCCTGAGATCACCGTTTTACGCGCTCGGTCGATGGCGATCACCGGCTCGCCGAGCCGACAGGACACCCCATGGCGCGCATACCAGGCCGCGTCATGGGTGACGATCTCGCCAAACGTCTTCTCCCCCGCGAGCACAGGAGAGAGCATGATCCGATTGTAATTGCCGCGGGGCTCGGCGCCGAACAGCGTCACCTCATGGGCGCCGGGCGCCCGGGCGAACAGCTCGTCAAGCACGCGCCCCGACGCCATCCCGGCCCCGATAACCACGAGCCGCTCGGCCATCAGGCGACCGCCTTTTTCTGAGCGCCGTGCTCGTACTCTTCAAGGAAGGTCAGCAGCTCTTCACGGTAGCCATAGTAATCCGGATGCTCCAGCAGCGCCTTACGCGTGCGGGGGCGCGGCAGCTTCACATCCATGATCTTGCCAATGGTCGCGCGCGGGCCGTTGGTCATCATCACCACCCGATCCGCCAGCAAGATCGCCTCGTCCACATCATGGGTGACGCAAATCGCGGTGACCTTGGTGCGCGACCACACTTCCATGAGAACTTCCTGCAGCTCCCAGCGGGTGAGGCTGTCCAGCATGCCGAAGGGCTCGTCGAGGAGCAGGAGCTTGGGCGAGAGCGCAAAGGCGCGCGCGATGCCGACCCGCTGCTTCATGCCGTTGGAGAGCTCGGCCGCGGGCTTGTCCATGGCGTCGGCGAGGCCCACGCGCTCCAGATAGTACTCGACCACGTCCTGCCGCTCCTGGCGGCTCGCCTTTGGATAAACCCGGTCCGCCCCGATCGCCACATTCTCCTTGGCGGTGAGCCAGGGAAACAGAGACGGCGCTTGGAACACCACGGCGCGCTCCGGATCGGCCTCGGCCACATGTTTGCCGTCCAGCACGATGGCGCCGGAGGAGATCTCATTGAGGCCGGCGGTCATGGTGAGCACGGTGGATTTGCCGCAGCCCGAATGGCCGATCAGCGAGACGAACTCGCCCTTCTCCAAGTTCAACTCGAAGTTCTCCACCACGGTCAGCGGGCCGTTGGGCGTGGGATAGACTTTCTCAAGCTGCGAGAACTGCAGGTATCGGTCATCGCGCAGGCTGCTCGACTTCGCCGCCTCGGCGAACGCGGTGGGCGCGCCATGGATCGGGGTGATGTCGGGCAGCGTCCGCACGCCCTCCACCTTCGCCGCCACGCCGACATCCATCAGATATTGCGTGACCTTGCCCCGCAACTGCTTGAAGGCCGGATTGTGGTTCATGGCCGTGCGATCCCGGGGGCGGGCCAAATTCACCTCGAACGCGTCGCCCAGGGTGCCGTCGGGGTTGAGCGGTATGATGCGGTCGGCGAGCAGGATCGCTTCGTCCACATCGTTGGTGATCAGCACCACCGTCTTCCGGTCGGCTTCCCAGATCCGCTCAATCTCGTCCTGGAGATTGGCCCGGGTCAGGGCGTCGAGCGCGGAGAGCGGCTCATCCATCAGGAGGACGTCCGGGTTCATGGCCAGGGCGCGCGCCACGGCCACCCGCTGGCGCATCCCGCCCGACAGCTCAGCCGGACGACGGTCGACGGCGTGGGAGAGGCCCACCATGTCGATGTAATGCTGGCCGATCCCAGCCCGCTCGCTCGCGGACCGGTTGGTGTGCACCGCGTCGACGGCGAGCCCCACATTTCCTTTCACGGTCAGCCAAGGCATCAGCGAGTAAGATTGGAACACCAGCCCGCGCTCAGGCCCGGGGCCGTCAATCGCCGCGCCCCGGAACAGCGCCTCCCCCCGGTCGGGCGTCTCCAGCCCGGCCAAGAGGTTGATCAGGGTGGTTTTCCCCGTGCCCGAGAAGCCCAGGATCGCCACGAACTCGCCGTCGGCCACCGCGAGGTCGATGTTCTTCAACACCTCTTCTCGGTTTGAGCCCTCGCCGAAGCCTTTGGAGGCGCCTTTCAGTTCAAGAACCGCCATGGTCGCCTCCTTCACCGGGTCGCCGAATGGGTGAACATGGATTGGATCGCGTACATCATCCGGTCGAGGATGAAGCCGATGATCCCGATGGTGAACACCGCCACCATGATGCGCGCCAGGGACTGGCTTGAGCCGTTCTGGAACTCGTCCCAAACGAACTTACCGAGGCCCGGGTTCTGCGCGAGCATCTCCGCCGCGATCAGCACCATCCAGCCCACGCCGAGGCTGAGCCGGAGACCCGTGAAGATCAGCGGGAGCGCCGAGGGCAGCACCAGTCGGGTGATCTTGGTCCAGGTCGACATCTTCAGCACGCGGCTGACATTCACCAGATCCTTATCGATGGAGGAGACGCCGAGCGCGGTGTTGATCAGGGTGGGCCAGAGTGAGCAGAGCGTCACGGTG
>JBCCTM010000211.1:0-5995 GCA_039198535.1 Pseudomonadota bacterium | reverse complement strand
GCGGCGGATCGAGCCGGACGACCCGCATTTCCATGCGCTGAGCCATGCCTGGTCAGAGATGCTGTTGAATTCGTTCAATGAGGCGCGGGAGCGCGCCGCCAACAATGTGTCACGCTTCGAGACCTAAGACGCGCGGCCGGAGGATGTGATGGCGGAAAACCCAGACCGGCCGCCCAAGCGGCGCTCGAAGATCGCGGAAGATTGGCGACGGCTCTCTTGGTCCGCGCGGATCGCCGCCTCGCCGTTCTTTCTCTATCGGATCGCGATCTCACCGCTTTTTCCGCCGAGTTGCCGGTTTAATCCGACCTGCTCCACTTATGCCGTGGAGGCCTTCGCCAAACACGGCCCTTTTCGCGGCTTCTGGCTGACGCTGCGCCGCGTCCTCCGCTGCCATCCGATCAAATGGCTCGGCGGCGGCGAAGGCTATGACCCGGTGCCAGAGCCGAGACGGCGGGGCGATTAGACCCGTCGGCTGGTCCTGTCGATCTCTTCGAGACAGAGGCGAGGAAGGTGGCGCGCCATGACACGCGACGAGTTCAACGCCTTCTGCGGCGCGATGACGGCGACGAGCCATGTTGTTCAGTGGGGCGGGGCGGATGTGTGGAAGGTGGGGGCCAACCCGGGCGGCCAGACGGGCGGTAAAGTCTTCGCCGTGTGCGGCTGGAACGAGGGAGAGGCCGCCTTCACCTTCAAAACGACGCCTTTCGCCTTTGAGGTGCTGAGCGACATGCCGGGCCTCCGCCCCGCGCCCTACCTCGCCTCCCGCGGCATGAAGTGGATCCAGCAGTATGCCGCGCCCGGCCTCTCCGACACGGAGTTGAAGGACCACATTGAAATCTCATACCGGCTCGTCGCGCTGGGATTTTCGAAGAAGAAACGGCTCGAGTTGGGTCTCGGGCGCCTCGCGGTTGAGGATACAAGGCGCTGACCGGGATAGTTTTCTTCAGAAGGGTTCAAAATACTCCATCAATTGGGCGACAAGTTCGGACTGAGGCGGTGTCGTGAACCTTTGGAGTTCCGCATCCCAAACCCCACGAAAGCCGCCCTGCGCGAGGCTTGCACGCAGATAATCGACGAACAGCGGGTTCGCCGCTCGCCAGAGCGCGCGGCGTTCGGGCGAAGGCGAATTCTCTTTAGCCGTGTCGTCCAGCGGCTCGCATTTCATCACGGCGTCGGCCATGAGGGACGGCAGTTTGACGTGGGCGGCGACGCCAAACGGACCCTGACAGGACGGTACCTTGTCCAGCGGATCCGGACCCAAAACCAAATCGTCGGTGAGCGGAATCGGACGCGCGCGCCGGCCCTTCGCGTGGGCGAGCCATGCCTGGCGCAGCAGATCCTCTCGATGCCGGGTCGCCTCGCCCAGCATGGCCTCGACTGGTCTAACATGCAGCGGGTCATGCGCCCCGAGATGAGAAGAGGAGAGTTCCTGCGGAAGGCTGGCCGGACAGCAGCCGCCCTGCGCCTCGGCCACTTTCCACATATTCTGCAAGAGATTGACGCCGCCGACTTTGATAAAGAACGCCTTCACCGATAGCGGCAGAAATCCCGCCTCTCGCTCTAAAGCGTCGACCTTCTCCTCCACGTCGGGTGGGGGATCGGTCAACGCTGCAGCGGGGTCTTCGAAATCGTATCCGCTTGAACGCAAGCGATCGACGATGCTGCGAAGATTGCGGGCGACGCGTTCCATGGTCTCACAGGCGATGGCCCACCCCGCCTCACGCCGCCACTCCCACGAGTCGATTGGGCCGTAGTCGACGAGTTCGGCCCAAACGACTTCATGTTCGCCGTCCAGATAACGCTGAATGAGTTGCTCTGCCCGGTTGTCCATTTCTCACCCCGCCCAGAAACGGAATTTTCCACGCTGACCGTGGAAAGGCCAGAGAAAACGGTGTGATCGTCACTGTGCCGCGCGCTCGGAAGCGGCCCCATAAACCGCGCCGCGCGGCCGCCTCGATCGCCCACCCCGGAGCGGGCGCGCCCCGTTTACAAGGGGCTCGACGCCCGGCCGCAAGAACCCGAGCCTGTGTGTGTGGGCCGCGCCGATGGTCGCCGTCGGCACCTGCATTCACTTCAACAAAAAAGGGCGGCGCCGGATTGCCCGGCGCCGCCCTCTGTTCGTCCCGTCGCTGCTTGAGCGCTCAGGTCACCTTTTGCAGCAGATCGTCCAGCGAGCTCTTGGCGTCGCCATAGAGCATCCGCGTGTTCTCTTTAAAGAACAGCGGGTTCTCGATGCCGGAATAGCCGGTGCCCTTGCCGCGCTTGGAGACGATCACGTTCTTAGACTTCCACACTTCCAGCACCGGCATGCCGGCGATGGGGCTGCCCGGGTCATCCTGCGCGGCCGGGTTCACGATGTCGTTCGCGCCGATGATGATGGCCACATCATTGGACGGGAAGTCGTCATTGATCTCCTCCATCTCCAGCACGATGTCATAGGGCACCTTGGCCTCCGCCAGCAGCACGTTCATGTGCCCCGGCAAGCGGCCCGCCACGGGATGGATTGCAAAGCGCACATTCTTGCCCTTGGCCCGCAGGCGCCGCGTCAGTTCAGAGACAGAGCTCTGCGCCTGCGCCACCGCCAGCCCGTAACCGGGCACGATGATCACCTCGTCGGCGTCCTCCAGCATCTGCGCGACGCTGTCGCCATCGGTGGGGATCATCTCGCCCTCCACCGCTTGGCCCGAGGACTGCGCCTCGCCGCCCCAGCCGCCCAGGATCACCGAGATGAACGAGCGGTTCATGGCCTTGCACATGATGTAGGACAGGATCGCGCCCGAAGAGCCCACCAGCGCGCCGGTGACGATCAGCAGATCGTTCGACAGCGTGAAGCCGATGGCCGCCGCCGCCCAGCCCGAGTAGCTGTTCAGCATGGACACCACCACCGGCATGTCCGCGCCGCCGATCGCCATCACCAGATGCGCGCCCAGCACAAAGGCGATGAGCGTGATCAGGATCAGCGTCCAGAGGCCCGCGCCCATCAGATAGAGGTAGCCGAGCAGCAGGCAGGCCGCGATCATGCCGATATTCATCAGATGTCGGCCCGGCAGCGTCAGCGCCTTGCCGTCGATACTGCCGGCGAGCTTGCCATAGGCGATGATCGACCCGGTGAAGGTCACTGCGCCGATGAACACGCCGAGGAACACTTCGATCTTCAGAATGTTGATCAGCGCGACCGCCTCAGGGTCGGTCAGCTTATCCAGCACCTTTAGCGCGAAGCCGCCGAATTGCTGCGCCTCAAGGGACGTCATGGCCGCCGCCAACGCGTCGCTCGACAGCGCGTTCAACGGCCCGACGCCAAGGTCAGCGATGGCCGCCTCGACGGTCGCCAGCTCAAGCTGCGCGTTGATGCCGATAAACACCGCCGCGAGGCCCACGAAACTGTGCAGCGCCGCGACCAACTGCGGCATGCCCGTCATGGCGACATTGGCCGCCACATAGGCCCCGACGCCCGCGCCGATCACCGTCATGAGGATCAGCAGGGTGTAGTTGTCGACCCCCTTCGACATGAAGGTCGCCGCCACCGCGATCGCCATGCCGACGATGCCGTAGAGCACGCCGCGCTTGGCGCTTTCTTGGGAGCTGAGCCCGCCAAGGCTCAGAATAAACAACACGCTGGCCGCCACGTAAGCGGCCGAAATCGCTCCTACGCTCATTTCTCCGCTCTCCTCAGCTCTTCTGGAACATGGCCAACATGCGCCGGGTCACCAGGAACCCGCCGACGATGTTGATGGTCGCGATCAGCACCGAGATGGCCGAGAGGATGATCACGATGGTGCTGTTGGAGCCGATCTGCAGGATCGCCCCCAACACCACGATCCCGGAGATCGCGTTGGTCACCGCCATCAGCGGCGTATGCAGCGAGTGGGTGACGTTCCAAATCACCTGGTAGCCGATGAAGCAGGCCAGCACGAACACCACGAAATGCTGCATGAAGGCCGCCGGCGCCACCGACCCCAGCGCCAGCACCAGGAGCGTGCCCACGCCAAGCAGCAGCATCTGCGAGTTGCCGGCCTTGCGCGCCGCCTCGGCTTCTTCCGCGGCGATCTGCTCGGGCGTCTTCTCGACCTTCTTCTGCGCCGGCTTCTGCACGGCGATCGCGTTGATCTTCGGGGGCGGGGGCGGATAGGTGATCTCGCCCTCTTTGATCACCGTCGAGCTGCGGAAGACGTCGTCCTCCATGTCGACATTCGGCTGGCCGTCTTTTTCAGGCGTCAGATCGTCGAGCATGTGCCGCAGATTGGTGCCATAGAGCTGGCTCGACTGCGTCGCCATGCGCGAGGGGTAGTCGGTGTAGCCGATGACCGTCACGCCATTGTCGGTGACGATCTTCTGATCCGGCACTGTGAGATCGCAGTTGCCGCCGCGCTCCGCGGCGAGGTCCACGACCACGGAGCCCGGCTTCATCAGCTTGACCATGTCTTCGAGCCAAAGCTTTGGCGCGTCGCGGCCCGGGATCAACGCGGTGGTCACGACGATATCGATCTCCGGCGCCTGCTCCCGGAAGCACTCAAGCTGCTTCTCCCGGAATTCTGGGCTGGACGGCGCGGCGTAACCGCCGGTCTTGGCGCCGTCCTGCTGCTGCTCGTCGAAATCGAGCATCAGGAACTCGGCCCCCATCGATTCGATTTGCTCCGCCACTTCAGGGCGGACGTCAAAGGAGCGCACGATCGCGCCGAGGCCGCGGGCGGCGCCAATGGCCGCCAGTCCCGCCACGCCCGCGCCGATCACCAGCACCTTCGCCGGCGGCACTTTACCCGCCGCCGTCACCTGCCCCGTGAAGAAGCGGCCGAAATTGTTCGATGCTTCGATCACCGCCCGGTAGCCGGCGATGTTGGCCATTGAGCTGAGGGCGTCGAGCTTCTGAGCCCGGCTGATGCGCGGCACCATATCCATCGCCATGATCGCATGGGGCTTGCGCGCCGCCAGGTCGCTCAGCAGGGCCTCGTTTTGGCCGGGATAGAGGAAGCTGATTAAGGTCTGGCCTTCGCGGACCTGCTCGACCTCGCCGGCCTCGGGCCCGCGCACTTTCATCACGATGTCCGCGCTCGACCAGACGCTCGCCGCGTCCGGGACGACCTCCACGCCGGCTTCACGGTAGGCGTCATCGGAGAAGGAGGCGGCCTCGCCAGCGCCGCTCTCGATCATCAGCTCATAGCCCAGTTTCTGGATGCGGCCCGCCGTCTCGGGGGTAAGCGCGACCCGCTTTTCACCCTCAAAAATTTCCCGCGGGACGCCGACTTTTTGCGCCATTACGTTTTCCTGCCTTACTAAGCCTCGCCCGTTGCGCGGCCGGGAGCCGTCGCGATTTGGGCTAGGTTGTGATGGAACCCATCGGACCTCGCCCGTCTGAACCGAGCGGACCCTGCCTGTCAAAATGTTAAACTGTTGGTAAACGCCACCCGAGCGAGGGCTGTGAGAGCCGAGTTGGGCGAAAAAGACACAAGCCGCGCCCGCTCGCCTCGCCGGGCGAACGATCGATCGGCGAGGGGGTTTCACAGCGCCACTAAAATGGCGCGCTGATTGCGGATTTATGGGCGATGGCGCGAGCGGGCGGCTGCGAAGGGAGAGACGGGTGAGGGGCTGTCGAGTGATCAAAGCGGCTTTTGCGGCGGGGAGCTGGACGACTGAGCGCAGCGATCGCCTGAACGGCGCGCGATCGCGTCTCCCCTGGCTTTGGGCGGCGGCGTTCCTGATCCTGCCGACCACGCCCGCGGCGGCGGAGACCGGGGTCGACGGCGCGCCGGCGGTTGTCACCTCAGAACACGCGGGGCCGCTCCGTCTCGCCCAAGTTGAGAGCCCCTATCGACGGCGTTTTGAGCCTGATCGCTCCCCAAACGGCCGGTGGGTGGAGACGACGCCGCGCCGTGATCCGCCGACCGATCCGACGATCCGGCCCCGGGCGCCATGGGAGCGCGCCCCCGCCCCCCCCACGCGCCCCACAGCGGCCCCCCCCCCGTCGGCCCCCCCCCCCCCGGCCGCGCCACAACCCGGG
>JBCCTM010000210.1:0-5997 GCA_039198535.1 Pseudomonadota bacterium | reverse complement strand
GCCGACGTCGCCGGGCCAGCGCGGGCTGGTTCTGATCGACCGCGCCGGGCTGCATAAGGGCCGCCCCGTCAAGCGCCTCACGGAGGGGCTCACCAAATCGGGCGGGCGGAACAACCGGGGGCGGATCACCGCCCGGCGGATCGGCGGCGGCGCGAAGCGACTATACCGGCGCGTCGATTTTAAGCGGCGTAAATGGGATACGCCGGCGACGGTAGAGCGGCTCGAGTATGATCCGAACCGCACCGCCTTCATCGCGCTCATCACTTACGCCGATGGGGAGCAGGCCTACATTCTGGCGCCCCAGCGACTGGCGGCGGGCGACACGGTGATCGCCGGCGCTAAGGTGGATGTGAAGCCTGGCAATGCGATGCCGCTCTCCGGCATGCCGGTGGGCGCGATCGTGCATAATGTCGAGCTGAAGGCGGGCAAAGGCGGGCAGATCGCGCGCTCGGCGGGCGCCTATGCGCAATTTGTCGGCCGTGATGGCGGCTACGCGCAGCTTCGTCTGAGCTCCGGCGAGCTTCGCATGGTCCGGCAGGAGTGCATGGCCACGATCGGCGCGGTCTCGAACCCCGACCATTCGAACCAGAATTTCGGCAAAGCCGGCCGCATTCGCCACAAGGGCAAGCGCCCCAGCGTGCGCGGCGTGGTGATGAACCCGATCGATCACCCCCATGGCGGCGGCGAAGGCCGCACCTCAGGCGGCCGCCATCCGGTGACCCCGTGGGGCAAGCCCACCAAAGGGCGGCGGACGCGGTCGAACAAGTCGACCAATAAGTTGATCATCCGCAGCCGCCACCAGCGGAAGAAGAAGTAGGGGAAGGGCGCATGCCACGTTCAGTTTGGAAGGGCCCTTTCGTCGACGCGTATGTGTTGAAGAAAGCGGCGAAGAGTCAGGAATCCGGGCGGAAAGAGGTGATCAAGATTTGGTCCCGCCGCTCAACGATCCTACCGCAATTCGTTGGGCTGACCTTCGGGGTGTATAACGGCCAGAAGCACGTCCCCGTGTTGGTCAGCGAAGATATGATCGGCCACAAGTTCGGCGAGTTCTCGCCGACCCGCACCTATTACGGGCATGCGGCCGACAAAAAAGCCAAGCGGCGCTGAGGAACGACATGGGTAAGCAAAAGAACCCGCGCCGTGTGGCCGAAAACGAGGCCATGGCGAAGACGCGCATGCTGAAGACCAGCCCGCAAAAGCTGAACCTGGTGGCCGCGCAGATCCGCGGCTTGCCGGTGAATGACGCTCTGGCGGAGCTGACCTTCTCCAAGCGGCGCATCGCGCAGGACGTGAAGAAGACGCTGCAATCGGCCGTGGCGAACGCTGAGCACAATCACGGGCTCGATGTGGATGAGCTGATGGTGGCGGAGGCTTGGGTCGGCAAAAACCTGGTGCTGCGCCGGGGCCGGCCGCGCGGGCGGGGCCGGTTCGGCCGCCTGCTGAAGCCGTTCTCTGAGATCACCATCAAAGTGCGCGAGCAATCGCAGCAGGACGAGGCCTGAGATGGGACAGAAAATTAACCCGATCGGGCTGCGGCTCGGGATCAACCGCACTTGGGAGAGCCGTTGGTTCGCCGAGCGCCGGGAATACGGCAAGCTGATCCATGAGGATTTGGCGATCCGCAAGTTTGTGGAGAAGAACTGCAAACAGGCGGGCGTCAGCCGGGTGGTGATCGAGCGGCCGCATCGCAAATGCCGGGTGACCATTCACACGGCGCGGCCCGGCGTGATTATCGGCAAGAAGGGCGCGGACATCGAAGTGCTGCGCCAAAAGCTGGCGAAGTTCACCGATAGCGAGTTGCATCTCAACATCGTCGAGGTGCGCAAGCCCGAGGTCGACGCGCAGCTCGTGGCCGAGAGCATCGCCCAGCAATTGGAGCGGCGCGCGTCATTCCGGCGGGCGCTGAAGCGCGCGGTGCAGAGCTCCATGCGGATGGGCGCGCTCGGCGTTCGGATCAATTGCGCGGGACGCCTCGGCGGCGCGGAGATCGCGCGGACGGAGTGGTACCGTGAGGGACGCGTGCCGCTGCACACGCTGCGCGCCGATATCGACTACGCCCATGCGGAGGCCAAGACCGCCTATGGGGTGATCGGCATCAAGGTGTGGATCTTCCGCGGTGAGATACTGGAGCATGATCCGATGGCGCGGGATCGGCGCAGCCAGGAAGTGCAAGAGGGCGGGGGCGGACGGCCGCCCCGGGGGCCAGGCGGAGGCCGCGATCGCGATCGCGAAGGACGCGGCGGACGAGACCGGCGCGGTTGAGCGCCGCCACCGCGTGGATCGTAGCCCCAGCGCTGAGACAGTGAGGAGACGGGGACATGCTGTCGCCGAAACGGACAAAATTTCGCAAAGCCCATAAGGGTCGGATCAAGGGCCTCGCCAAAGGCGGCACGGCGCTGAATTTCGGCGCCTATGGTCTGAAGGCGACCGAGCCCGACCGGGTGACCGCGCGCCAAATCGAGGCGGCGCGCCGCGCGATGACGCGTCATATGAAGCGACAAGGCCGCGTCTGGATCCGCATTTTCCCGGATCTGCCGGTGACCGCGAAGCCGACCGAAGTGCGCATGGGTAAAGGCAAAGGCTCTGTGGAGTATTGGGCCGCCCGCGTGAAGCCCGGGCGGATCATGTTCGAGATTGACGGCGTGTCCGAGCCCGTGGCAAGGGAGGCGCTTCGCTTGGCGGCCATGAAACTGCCGGTGAAATCCCGCTTTGTGGCTCGGGAAGATTGGTGATCGCGCGGCCTGTGCGGGCCGCCGCGGCACTGGTCTTTTGGATCTGATGAGCGGGAACGGTCGAGGGGCGCGAGCCCGCTGGAGGAACTGAGATGAAAGCGGCGGAACTGCGCGACAAGACCCCGGATCAGCTGCGCGACCTGGTGGCGCAGCTGAAGAAAGAGAAATTCAATCTGCGCTTCCGCGAGGCGACGGCGCAGGTGGAGAACACCTCCGAGATGCGCAAGGCGCGGCGCACCTTGGCGAAGGTTCTGACGATTTTGAACGAGAAGGCGCGCGCCGAAAAAGCGGAGACCGCCGAAGCCGCCGGCTGAAGGCGGTCTTGAGGTCGGATCCGACGCCAGAGGGCGTCGCCGCGCGAACTGTAGGGACAAACAGATGCCAAAGCGGATTTTGCAGGGACGGGTGACCAGCGACAAGAACGACAAGACCATAACGGTTCTGGTCGAGCGCGCGTTCCAGCATCCGGTGCTGAAAAAGACGGTCCGCAAAACCAAGAAGTATCGCGCCCATGACGAGGCCAATGTGGCCAAGGCGGGAGAGCAGGTGCGCATCATTGAGTGCGCGCCGAAATCGAAGAATAAGCGTTGGGAGTTGGTGACGCCCGAGATCGATACGGATCTCGCCGCCGCCCGTGAAAAGCGGGTGGCTGAGCAAGCCGAGCGGGAACAAGCCGCTTCCTCCTAACGCTTTCAATGAAACCCGGCGGCCGCCCGCGAGGGGAGATCCCACGGGCCAGTCCGCACAGGTCGGAGAAGGCAGATGATCCAGAACGAGACCCGGCTGGAGGTCGCCGATAATAGCGGCGCCAAGCAGGTGCAGTGTATCAAGGTGCTGGGTGGCGCCGGCCGGCGTTATGCGCGGGTGGGCGATGTGATCGTCGTCTCCGTGAAGGAGGCGATCCCGCGGGGCCGCGTAAAGAAGGGCGATGTCCGCAAGGCCGTGGTGGTGCGCACCGCCAAAGAGGTCCGGCGGGACGACGGCACGGTGATCCGTTTCGACAAGAACGCGGCCGTGATCCTGACGAACAACAATGAGCCCGTGGGCACGCGGATCTTCGGGCCGGTGGTCCGGGAGCTGCGCGCGAAGAACTTCATGAAGATCATCAGCCTCGCGCCGGAGGTGCTTTGACCATGGCGGCGAAGCTGAAAAAGGGCGACAAAGTCGTGGTCTTGGCCGGCAAGGACAAGGGCAAGACCGGCGAGATCACCAAGGTGCTGCCAAAGGAAGGTCGCGCGGTGGTGTCGGGCCTTAACATCGCCGTGCGCCATGTGAAGCAGAACCAGACCGAGCAAGGCGGCCGCAAGCCCGTCGCGCTGCCGATTCAGCTCTCCAACCTCGCCTATGTCGACCCGAAAGAGGGCGGCCCGACGCGCATTGGCTTCCGCATGGAAGGCGACAAGAAGGTGCGCTTCGCCAAGAAATCCGGAGAAGTCATCGATGGCTGACGACAAATACGTCCCCCGCCTGAAGACGCTCTACGACACCAAGATCCGCAAGGCGCTGCTTGAGGAGTTCAGTTACAAGAACGCGATGCAGACGCCAAAGCTCGATAAGATCGTGCTGAATATGGGCGTGGGCGACGCTGTGGCGGACACCAAGCGCGTAAAGGCGGCGGCGGAAGATCTGACGCTGATCGCGGGCCAGAAGGTGGTGATCACCCGCGCGAAAAACTCCATTGCGGGCTTTAAGGTGCGGGAAGGCATGCCGCTGGGCTGCAAAGTCACGCTCCGCAAGGATCGGATGTTCGACTTCTTAGATCGTCTGATCACGATCGCGATGCCGCGGATCCGGGATTTCCGCGGCGTCTCGCCGAAGAGCTTCGATGGGCAGGGCAATTACGCGCTCGGGATCAAGGAGCACATCGTGTTCCCGGAGATCGACTACGACAAGGTCGATCGTGTGCGCGGGCTCGATGTGGTGATCTGCACCACCGCCCAAACGCAGGCGGAGGCGAAGTCGCTGCTCAAACATTTCAACATGCCGTTCAACGCGTGATCGGCGCGGGAACCTGATCGAGGAAACGGAGACGATGGCCAAGGTCTCGATGGTGGAGCGCCAAAAGAAGCGCGAGAAGCTGGTGGCGCGTTTTGCGGAGAAGCGCGCGGCGCTGAAAGCCACCGCCAACAACCAGGATTTGCCGCCCGAAGAGCGCTTCAAGGCGCGGCTCGAATTGGCGAACCTGCCACGCAACAGCTCGCCGACCCGCCTGCATAACCGTTGCCGGGTCACCGGGCGGCCGAAGGCGTATTACCGCAAGCTGCAGATGAGCCGCATCGCGTTGCGGGAGTTGGGCAGCAAAGGACTGCTGCCCGGCGTCGTGAAATCAAGCTGGTGAGGGGCGATCGATGAGCATCGCGACGAAGGGCCGGCCGCGGCCCGCTCGGGAGAACCTGACCGATCCCATCGCCGACATGCTGGCGCGGATCAGAAATGGCCTGCTTCGGCACCACGGCACGGTGCGCTGCCGCGCCTCCCAAAAGAAAAAGCGCATCCTCGATGTGCTGGTCAATGAGGGCTATCTGCGCAGCGTCGTCGAGGTGGACGGGCCCACCGGCCTGAAAGAGCTCGAGATCGGCCTGAAATACTATGAGGGCGAGCCGGTGATCCGGGAGCTGCAGCGCATCTCAAAGCCGGGCCGACGCTCCTACTTCGCGTCGAAGGACCTGCCTGAGGTGCGGAACGGGCTCGGCGTGGCGGTGGTCTCCACCAATCGCGGCGTGATGTCCGACGCCAAGGCCCGCGAGCTCAATGTGGGCGGCGAGCTGCTCTGCACGGTGTTTTAAAGCCCAGAGGCGGCGGACAGGAGGAAGCGGACATGTCGAGAATTGGCAAAGCGCCCGTCCCGGTGCCCAAGGGCGTGACGGCGGCGGTCAAAGGGCAGCTGGTGGAAGTTAAAGGACCCAAGGGTCAGCTCGCGTTCACGGCGCCGGATGAGGTCACGGTTGAGCTGAAAGACGACCAGATCACTGTCGCGCCCCGGGGCGACAGCAAGCGCGCCCGTCAGATGTGGGGCACGTCGCGGACCCGCGTCGCCAATTTGGTGACCGGCGTGACCGACGGCTTCACGAAGAAGCTGGAGATCAACGGGGTCGGCTACCGAGCGCAGGTGCAAGGCAAGAAGCTGAAGCTCGCCCTCGGCTACAGCCATGACGTGGAATACAGCATTCCCGATGGCGTCGAAGTGAAAGCGCCAAAGCCGACCGAATTAGAAGTCAGCGGGGCCGACTGTCAGCAGGTGGGTCAAGTGGCTGCAGAGATCCGT
>JBCCTM010000209.1:0-6014 GCA_039198535.1 Pseudomonadota bacterium | reverse complement strand
GAGGAGCCGCCGCCCGCCCTTGCGGCGCTCGACCTGCCCGAGCTGCTGAGGGAAGAGGGGCAGATGGCGCTGCGGGAGCGGCTCTCCGCCTTCACCAATCCGCAACTGGCCGCGCTGATCCGTGCGCGTCAGCTCAGCTCGGATCCGGTCTCCAAGCTGAATAAGTCCCAGCTCGCCAACATCTTAGTGCGCGCCGCGCGAGACGCGTAGGCCGCGCTTCAGGGCGCAGGCGGCCGGACAAGTCAGGGCGGAGGCGGCCGGACAGGCGTCTCTTGCAACCCAATGACGGGAGCCTCCCATGGGCCTTGGATGCGCAAGGGCGGGCTGGCGGCCACGGCGCCAAAGAGGCCCGGCCAAAGCGTGAGATCGATCTGGCGGTTGGCCAAATCAATCGTCCCGGATCCGCGGAAGCTCAGCCAGGGGCCGTCCACCCGGATGTCCTCGCTCCGCAGCACGCCCTCGACGATTTCAAACGTCGCTGACGCTTGGTCGAACGGCGCCGCGAGCCCCGTGTCGGTGAGCGCGGGCGCGGTGACGGCCCCCTCTCGAACGCGCACCTCGCCCGATCCCGACAGCGCGCCCATCAGCGCCCGCGGGTGCGGCCCCGCGCCGTCCACGGTGATGGAGAAGGCGGCGCGGCCCCGAAGCGCCTTGGTCAATTGCTCCAGCGCGACCCCATCGCCGTTCAGCGCCATCGAGCCAATCAGCTCGATGGCCTGCGGGTCGGGCGCGTCGCCGCGCCGCAGCGTCGCCCCGCCGGTGACCGCGCCGCGGGCCAGATCCGCCTCCAGGAGCCGCGCCTCGATCCGCGCGCCGTCGCTTTGTACGCGGAGATGGGTGCGGCCGAGGGTGAGGGCGTCGACCTTCAGGCTCTCCAAAGTAAACTCTGCGCTGCGCGGCGCGTTCTCGAAGATCGCCGGGGAGAAGGGCGTGTCTGACCACGCCGCCGCGCCGCCCTGCGCCAGAACCGAGCCGCCCGAGAGAAGCAGCGCGCCCGTCATGGCGACGCCTGTCGCCGTGGCGCGCCGCGCCCTCCGCCATCGCGTCGCCAGTGTCGATTGAGCCGCCATGGCTGGTCCTCCTGTCGCCGGTCTAGGCCAGCGGCGCGCGCTGGCGGCGAGCGGGCATAATCCCCGTTGGAACAGGGCGCGTCTCGCCCTTAACCTAAGCCGGCGCGCGCCCGCCAGGGGACTGTGCGCCTCAGGCCCGGTTATGGGCGGCGCGGGGAGCGGAGGAAGCGGGATGGAGCGCAGCGGACCACGCACAGAGGCCGGGCAAGTCACCCTCAGCAACGCGCTGGAGCCGCCCCATAATCGCTGGGCGTTCCGCAATATGGGCGTGCTGCCTTCGGTGATGACGCCCCGCGGCGATGCGACGACACCCCTCCACTCGCCCATCACTGCGCCTGCCGACGCCGGCGCCGAGGCGGCGTTCGACGCCTCGCCCCTCGATCCTGTCGATGGCGAAGGGACGCTCCTGGACGCGCTCCTCGCGGATAGCGCCGATGGGATCATCGTCGTGAAGATCGACCGCGCGGGCGGCGCGCCGACGCCCCACATTGTCTATCAGCGCTATTTCAGCGGCTTCAGCCCGCGGGATCATCATCTGCTTGCGTCGATCACCAAATCGGTGCTGAGCCTCGCCGCGGGGCAGATGATCTCCGAGGGCCTGCTCGATCCGGCGCGCCCTGTGGCGGCCTATCTGCCGGAGCTGGCGTCGAGCGGCGGGTTCGGCGAGGTCGCGCTCGCCGAGGCCATGAATATGAGCACCGCGCTGGATTTCTCCGAGGATTACGCCAATCTCGCGCCCGGGTCGGTTCATCTCGAGTATTTCCGGCGCATCGGCCTGACGCCCTCCTATGATCTGATGCAGCTCGACCCGGCGACGGACCCGACGCCCCGGGGCGTGCGGCGCTTTCTGCCCCGCTTCGGGCGGCAGGCGGCGGTGGGCCCGGGGGAGGTGTTCGAATACCAATCGCCCAACGCCGATGTGGTGGGTTGGATCATCGAGCGCGTGAGCGGGCGCGCCCTGCAAGAGGTGGTCTCGGAGCGGATCTGGGCCCCGCTCGGGGCCGCCCATGACGCCTTCATGGTCACCGATCTCGATTTCGACCCCATCGCCACGGGCGGCCTCAACGCGACGCTGCCTGATCTCGCCCGGCTGGGCGCCTGCTTGCTGCAAGACGGTATGGTCGACGGCCGCCAGGTGGTCCCCGCGGCGTGGGTGCGGGACATCCCGAGCCTCACCGACGCGGACCGCGCCCGGGTCACGCGCAGCCAATATAAAGAGCCCGGCGGCGAGCTGTATGACGGGGCCCTGGAGGGGTACCGGAATTTCTGGTGGATCCATGACGCGGCGCGAGGGATCTACACGGCGCGCGGCGTGTTCGGGCAAATGCTCTACATCCACCGCGCCGCCGATGTGGCGATCGCCACCGTCAGCAGCGCGCCGATCGCCTCCAATGCGGGGCGGCCGAGCTTCCATGTGAAGCTCCGCGCCCTGGAACGCCTCGCCGAGGGCCTCGCCTGAGCGCGCGCGCCGCCGGGCCGCAGGATTAAATTGCTGTTTTTGCGAACATGCTTTGCTGCGCTGCGCCGCGCGCGGCAGGCGATGGCGTGTGGCGCACCACAACTCTGAGCCGCGAATTTACCCCGTTTTTTCAAGGGCCGCGGTTCCACCACGGCATTTTTACTTGTGATGGCCGCCGGTTGCCCCCGTGATGGGGGCGGGAGGAGACGCGGCGCGTCCCGGCGCAGCGCGCCATGGGGCCCGAGGGAGCTGACAGATGCGTCTCACCAAAGGGTTCGAGGTGGTCTACAAGGGGGCTCAGCTGGGGGCCAAAGCCACCGCGGAGAGCGTGGCCCGGCTGGCGGATCCGAGCGCGCCCGCTTATCGCTCCGGCTTGGCGCCCGCGCTCCAATCCGTGGCGCCGCCGCCGCCGGGCGCGCTCTACAGCCCCGCGGAGCGCATCGCCGACGGGGTGATCCATGTGCTGGGCGTCGTCTCTAGCCTCGTGGCCATCAGTGTGCTGATCACGCTCGCGGCGATCTGGACGGATTTCTGGACGACGGCGAGCATCGCCATCTACGGCGTCGGCGCTTGCCTGCTGTTCAGCATCTCCGCCGCCTATCATTTGTTCGACTGGCCGAGATGGCGCTGGCTGCTGCGGCGGCTCGACCATGCGGCGATCTTCGTGAAAATCGCCGCCACCTACACGCCGTTCGCCACCGTGAGCCTGGCCGGCGGTTGGGGAGAGGCGCTGCTGCTGATGGTGTGGAGCATCGCCGCGGTGGGCGTGCCGCTGAAGCTGTTCGCGCCGCAGCGCTTGGAGCGGGCGGCGGTGGCGCTCTACCTGGTCCAAGGATGGCTGGTGGTCCTCGCCTTCGGCCCGCTCGCCGCCGCGCTCTCGCCAACGGCCCTGGCGCTCCTGGTGAGCGGCGGCCTGCTCTACACCTTCGGCGTCGTGTTCTTCCTGTGGGAGCGGCTGCCCTTCCACAACGCCATCTGGCATGGCTGCGTGCTGGCGGCCTCGGCGATGATGTATGGCGCGGTCCTGACCGGCGTCGCGATGATGTGAGCGATCACGTTCAACGCGGCCGTGTGAACGCGGCGCGGTCGGCTTCGCAGGCGTCGCGGAAGGCGCAGCCTTCCAGATGGTCGTTCACCAGACCCATGGACTGCATGAACGCGTAGGCGGTGGTGGGGCCGAAGAAGCGAAAGCCGCGCGCCTTCAGATCTTTGGCCAGCGCCGTCGATTCTTTCGTCTTCGCCTGGGCGTCCGCCATGGAGCGGAGCGGCGGCGGCGGCGTGTCGGGCTCATAGCGCCAGATCAGCCCGCCCAAGCTCCCTTCCGCGTCGATGATGTCCGCCGCGGCGCGCGCGTTGCCGATGGTCGCTTCGATCTTGCCGCGATGGCGCACGATGCCCGCATCGCCGAGCAGCCGGGTCACATCGGCCTCGCCAAAGCGCGCCACGGCGGAGATGTCGAACCCCTGGAACGCCTGGCGAAACGCCTCGCGTTTGCGGAGGATGGTCAACCAGGAGAGGCCCGACTGAAACCCCTCCAGGCAGAGCTTCTCAAACAGCCGCTGGTCGGAGCCGACGGGGCGGCCCCACTCCTCATCATGGTAGGCGACGTATTGCGGATCCGCGCCGCACCAGCCGCAGCGGCGGAGGCCGTCCTCGCCGAGGCGCAGATCCTCGCTCACAGCGTCATCTGCTGAGCCATCCGCCGCCAAGCCGCCGCCTTCATTTCAGCAGCGCCAACGCGGCGTCCGCCGCCGCTTCGGCGGTGATCCCGAAATGGGCGTAGAGGTCCGGCGCCGGGGCCGACGCGCCAAAGCCCGACATGCCGATGAACGCCGCTTTGCGGAAGTCGCCCCGCTCGCCGCAGAGCCACCGGTCCCACCCGTCCCGCACGCCCGCCTCGATGGCCACCCGCACGGGCCCGCGGGGCAGCACGCGGCGGCGGATCTTCTCCTCTTGCTCGGCGAACCGCTCGAGGCATGGGGCGGAGACCACCCGGGTCGGCACGCCCTGCTTTTGCAGGATCTCCCGCGCTTGGAGCGCGATGGGCGTCTCGGTGCCCGTGGCGATCAGGATCGCTTTGGCGGCGCCGCCTTCGCTCTCCGCCAGCACATAGGCGCCCTGGGCCACCAGGTTCTTGGTCGAATGTGTCAGGCGCACCTGCGCCGTCCCTTGGCGGGAGAGCGCGATCACGGACGGCCTGCACTGATCCGTGGCCGCCAATTCCCAGGCCTCCAGCGCCTCCACCGCGTCCGCGGGGCGATAAACGGCGACATTGGGAATCGCCCGGAGGCTCGCCAGATGCTCCACCGGCTGGTGGGTCGGCCCGTCTTCCCCGAGGCCGATGCTGTCATGGGTCATCACATAGGTCACCCGCAGGCCCATCAGCGCGGACAGGCGCAGGGCCGGGCGGCAATAATCGGCGAACACCAGGAACGTGCCGCCATAGGGGATCACGCCGCCATGCAGCGCCATGCCGTTCATGGCCGCCGCCATGGCGTGTTCGCGGATGCCGTAATGCACATAGTCGCCGGAGAAATCCTCCGGCGTCACTGGGGTTTGCCCCTTGGTGCGGGTATTGTTGGAGCCGGTCAGATCCGCGGACCCGCCGATCATTTCCGGGATCTCGGCCTGCAGCACCTCCAGCGCCAATTCGCTGGCCTTGCGGGTGGCCATCTTGGCGGGCTCGGCGGCCATAGCCGCCTTGGCGCGCTTCACCGCGGCCGAGAGGCTCTTGGGCGGCGCGCCGCTGAGCCGCCGCTGGAACTCGGCCTGTTTGCGGCCGGAGAGCTTGGCGAAGCGCTCCTCCCACGCCGCCCGATCCGCCGCGCCACGGGCCCCCGCCGCCTTCCAGAGCTTGGCGACGTCCGCCGGGATCTCGAAGGGCTTGGCGCTCCACCCGAGCGCCTTGCGCGCGCCTTTGATCTCCTCAGGCCCGAGCGGCGCGCCATGGGCGCCGGCGGTGCCCGCCTTCTCGGGCGCGCCGAAGCCAATCACGGTGCGGCAGGCGATCAGGCTCGGCTGGTTCTCTTTCTTGGCCTGGGTCAGCGCGGCGTCGATGGCGGAGGTGTCATGCCCGTCGATCTCCTGCACCGCCCATCCCGAGGCGGCGAAGCGCTGCAATTGGTCGGTGCGATCAGACAGGGAGACCGGACCGTCGATGGACACGCCATTATGGTCGAACAGAACAATAAGCTTGGAGAGCTGCAGATGTCCGGCGAGGGTGATGGCCTCTTGGCTGATCCCCTCCATGAGGCAGCCATCGCCGGCGATCACATAGGTGTGGTGGTCCACCGCGCCCTTGCCGAACCGCGCCGCCTGCAGGCGCTCCGCCATGGCCATGCCAACCGCATTGGCCAGCCCTTGGCCGAGCGGGCCCGTGGTGGTCTCGATCCCGGCCGCGTGGCCGTATTCGGGGTGCCCCGCCGAGGGCTGGCCGAGTTGGCGGAAATTCTTGATCGCCGAAAGCGGCATGTCCGCGTAGCCGG